>NZ_BAABFL010000369.1:0-10236 GCF_039540975.1 Kistimonas scapharcae | reverse complement strand
TGGCTACTTGGCACCTTTCAAGTATGAACAGGAACTTGCCAAGGCAGCGTAAAAAAGTGTCCGGAAAACTCTTGCCAGATCAGGTAGCAGTCAGAAAAAATCCACACCGAGTCCATTAAGCGGCTTATATATTGGGGATATTTTGGTTGAGATACCTAAAAATACAAGTAAACAAGGAGACACAAAGCTCAAGGATAAAAATTCACCCAACGGAGTTGAGCATTCAAAGATTGACTTCACAAAAACGAAAGCATTAGCAACAACAAAAAAAGAATGGCAAGAAGAAAAGAAAAAAGACCATGAGCATGACTCAAACTAAAAAGCAGCAGAGAATCTAAAAAATTCCCGCTGCTTCCTGTTATTTTACCGTTTGCAGTCCGTCCATACACTGAATGTGATACGAAGCTATATCAACTCTACATCATCCGACGCGAGCAACCGTCGTGCAATAATCAACCGCATCACTTCATTGGTACCTTCGAGAATCTGATGGACCCGGGTATCGCGGACATGGCGCTCCAGAGGGTACTCACGGATATAGCCATAGCCACCATGAATCTGCAGGGCTTCGTTACAGACCTTGAAGCCGACGTCCGTAGCAAAACGTTTAGCCATCGCGCAGTAGGCAGACGCCTCAGGCTCCTTGCGATCCAGTTTGTCTGCTGCCATCCGAACCATCTGTCGGGCGGCAACCAGCTCTGTGTTCATATCCGCCAATTTGAACTGTAACGCCTGAAACCCAGCCAACTGTTTGCCAAACTGCTTACGCTCCAGCATATAGTTCCTGGCGGTATTGAGCGCCTGCTGGGCGGTCCCGATGGAACAGGTGGCAATATTGATCCGGCCGCCATCCAGCCCCATCATCGCGAAACGGAACCCTTCGCCCTCTTCACCCAGACGATTCCCTGCTGGCACGCGGACATTATCAAGATTTACCTGCCGGGTAGGCTGGGAGTTCCAGCCCATCTTTTCTTCCTTGCGCCCATAGCTGATGCCATCACTGTCCGCCTTGAGGACGAATGCCGACACACCTCCGGCACCTTCGCCGCCTGTACGCGCCATCAAAACCAGCACATCCGTACTGCCGGCACCGGAAATAAACACCTTGCTACCATTGATGACATAGCTGTCACCATCACGGATCGCGGTGGTTTTCAGTGAAGCAGCATCACTCCCGGCCCCCGGCTCGGTCAAACAGTACGATCCCAGCCACTCACCGGTCACCAGCTTTTCACAAAAAGTCTCACGCACCGGGTCATGGGCAAAGCTGGCCACCATCCAGGTCACCATGTTGTGGATGGTCAAATAAGCCGTCGTGGATGTACACCCCATGGCCAACTGCTCAAACACCAGGCTGGCATCCAGACGAGACATCCCCATGCCCCCCTGTGCCTCCGGTGTATAGAGGGAAAGAAAACCCATTTCTCCCGCTTTTTGAATGACATCCACAGGAAAATGTCCCTGACTGTCCCATTCAGCAGCATGAGGAAGCAATTCTTTGTCGGAAAAGGCTTTTGCCGTTTGCTGGCAGGCTTTTTGATCGTCGGTAAGCTCAAAATGCATTGATTATTATCCTGTCACTGGCAACGCGCTGCGGCCTCAGCCTCCCGATGTGTCGACAGGCATTGTTGTACATCTCCACGCTAGCGCAGGCGCTGGTCGATTGCACGCAGATGACAGTATAACAATCGTTGGGGACTGTGCTTTACTCTTCTACCCAAGCATTTCTCTGCATGATCCCTGACTCTTGTGCGATGACCTCACCAATCCTCACCATTCTCTCGTGTGCCAGCACAATCCAAGGACGCCCAGGATGACAGACTAAACCTGCAAGATCCCAACGAGAGCCGATTGCGATCGTCCTATCAGGTTCGACACCGTGCAAATCAACTATCCTGATACGCCCTCTGGCACCACAGAGCAACCACCTGCCATCAGAGCTCATCGTCAATTTCCCTTGATTGACCTCATCAGGAGAGACATTCATCTGATGTCGAAGTCCACCGGTATGCCTGTCATAAATGAGCAGTTCAGCCTGACCATCTGACAGGCAATGAGCGATACCATAGTAATTATCCGTTTCTAAAACCGCTGTGGCACCAGCACCCAGCTGCCTGATACTGCGGCACTCACCGGTAAGCGCATTAACCTGCTGTAGCACATTAGATGGTGTAATAACGGTGACGGTACTGGATACCGTATGGCTGGTCACCAGACTTGCCATATGATCGGGGCGTCTTTGGCCTATCGAAAGCTGTTGCCTAAAAAAAACACTACCATTTTGGATGTCACAAAGATCAACGCTGCCATTCTCCCTTACCGCAATAAGCTCCCTCTCGTTCGCAGTAAATGCCAACCCGACACACTCATCTGCTGGCATCTGGCGGCAGTCTTGCGGAGGACTCTCATTATCAGCACCAAGGCCTCGAGCATTGGACAAGTTATAAAGCCTGATTTGCCCGTCATCACGCCCAACCACACATTGCTGCTGATCAGCAGACAGTGCCAGACAAGAAACTCGAGTGTCGTCATCCGAATCAGAGTCATAATCCATTGGTTCTTCATCTGACGCCAGTTCCGAGCCATCATTCATTGATGCTTCTTCATCAGAAGTCTGCATGGGTTCAACCGGATGGTTATTTTGCAATGTTTGTCGCCACGCCCTTTGAATAGCTCCGGATAAGGTATCCAGGAGGCAAATATCGCCATTGTCTTGCGCTATAACCAGACAAGAACAATTTTTACTCAAGACAATTGCCGCCACATCATCTGTCATCTCGACCCCTAAAATCTCATCAATAGACAGCAGCGGAGCGCTGGCAATAACATCACTGAGAGAGTCAATTTCAGGAAGCCTGCCAACTGGGTTTGATGCTGCGGATAGGCTGGCTTCAGGCTCTAGTATTCTTATTTCCTGAACGGGTATTGCAGAACCATGTGGAAAATATTCTGCAACCGGTTGATCAGCAGCCACCGAATTACGGGAGTCAACTTCCGACGGAAAGTGCACCGGTCGAGCTACCGTAGATACAGTCACCGAATGCTGTGACAAGCGTGTATCCTGGGCAGGATTTACAACATCACTGGATTGCGACTCACCTAGCGTTGGAACAGGGGTTACCCCCTGACTCTGCCGTTCTTTTAATTTCTCAACGATACGGCAATATTTCTTTTTTTTTCCGTAAAAATTGTCGGCAGATCTGTTAAACAGCTCTTTTATAGTAATACTTGCATTCCGATTAAAACGGCCACTCCATTCTAAATTCATCCCTGATTCCTTCAATATTCCTATTAAACCGCCATTATGAAGGAATCAGCCAGTATTCTGCGTAACCAGCCTGTTAGTTTTGCTACACAAAGATTTCAGCACTATTCCACATCCAAAGACCAGAGGCATGATGGAATAGCAACCACTAACGGCCTGCAATTCCCTTATCTACCAATTGATCAATCGCCTGCTGATCTAAACCAAGTGCATGCAGAACGTCGTATGTATCGGTTCCGGGCATAACGCCGGTTCTTTCATACTGCAATGGAGCGCTGGAAAATTGTATTGGGCAAGCCAACTGGGCCTGTGGCTTACCACTGGAATCCGGTACATCAACAATCAAGTCACGAGCTTGGCTATGTTGATGACAGGTTGTCTCAGATAACATCAACACCGGCTCAACACAGAGGTCCAACGGCTCAAAGATCATCCGCCACTCCTCAAACGTGTTTTTCGCAAACCGGGCCTGAATATCGTTTCGTAACCGCTGCTGTTGTTCAGGGCTGACATCCGCAACACGTGACAGCCAGCCAGGTTGACCAATCGCCCGAAAAAAACCCTCCGCAAACTGCGGTTCCAAACTGCCCACAGAGAACCATCGGCCATCACGGGTACGGTAATACCCATAAAAGCTACCCCCATTAAGGAGTTCTCGTTCCGCTTCCGGCGTACGCCCATCAGCCAGGAATCCGGCACCAGCCATGGTATTCAGTGCGATGGCGCCATCCAGCATACTGATATCGATATGCTGTCCCTGTCCGCTGCTGTGACGCTGAATGACAGCCGCCAGAATCCCCATCACAGCGTGGTGTGAACCACCGGCAATGTCTGCGATCTGTACCGCGTGAAGCCCTGGCCCTGTTTCGCGGTTACCGCTGTAACTGGCCAGACCTGACAGAGCCAGATAATTGATATCGTGACCTGCCCGGTCTTTCATGGGACCGTTCTGACCATAACCGGTGATGGAACAATAAATCAGCGCAGGGTTGATGGCTTTAAGGCTGGCGTAATCCAGCCCAAGGCGCTGCATCACGCCAGGCCGGAATTGTTCAATAACAATATCGTGAGATTCCACCAGCCTCCGGATAATCTCTACCGCTTCAGGTCTTTTCAAATCCAGGGCAATGGACTGTTTGTTCCGGTTGATTGTGGCATGCGCTGCCGACATACCGGCTTCCACCATCGGCGGCAGCAACCGTAGCATATCCGGTCGGTTCAGCGCCTCGACACGGATGACCTCGGCCCCCATATCCGCCAGCAACATGGTCGCGTAGGGACCGGGCAGCAAGGTCGTGAAATCCAGAACTTTCAAACCGGCAAGGGGGCTGGGCATGGTCAGACGGTTTCCTGTTTTATCCGATCAATCACGCAATCAATAAACACTATCCAGATCGTTGAAAGGCTCATTCTTTGCTGCCTGCTCAAGCAATAAGGCTGGCGGCGTAAAACGCTCTCCGAACCGTTCCGCCAACGCCTGCGACCGGGCCACAAAATCACGGATGCCGTACTGATTGATGAACTGCAACGCCCCCCCCGTCCAGGCTGCAAAGCCAATGCCGAAGATGGAACCTATATTGGCATCCCGGACACTGCCCAGTACGCCTTCCTCCAGACAGCGCACCGTTTCCAGCGCCTGAATAAACAGCAAGCGGTCCTTGATATCCTGTAACGGCAAGATCCCTGCCGCTGGTGTGAAATGGTCTGTCAAGCCGGGCCAGAGGACTTTCTGCCCTTTATCCGGATATTCATAGAACCCCATCCCGGCAGCGCGACCGGCTCGCCCCAGCCCCAGCATCACATCAACGGCAGCATCTGCCGGGTGTTGGAGATAGGCTTTGCCCTCCGCTTTCAAATCATTGATAGCCTGGCTGCGAATCCGCCCCATCAGGGTCAAGCTGACCTCGTCACTGATAGCCAGTGGTCCGACCGGCATCCCCGCCAGCAGCGCGCCATTTTCAATCGCAGCGGCGGGCACACCTTCCGCCAGCATGGCGATCCCCTCGTTGGTAAAGGTGCCAAACACCCGGGACGTGAAAAAGCCCCGGCTGTCATTCACCACGATCGGGGTTTTGTTAATCTGCAGGACGAAATCAAAGGCTTTTGCCAGCGTTTCATCGGACGTTTGTTTTCCACAGATAATCTCCACCAGCGGCATCTTGTCCACCGGCGAGAAAAAATGCAGCCCAATGAAGTTGGCCGGTCTGACGCTGGCCTCAGCCAGCCCGGAGATCGGTAACGTCGACGTATTGGATGCAAACACCGTGGACGCGGCCAGGACGGTTTCAGCCTCACGTGTGACCGACGCTTTCAATGCCCGGTCTTCAAACACCGCTTCAATGACCAGATCACAGCCTGCCAGATCATCAGCCGATGTGGTGGTTTGTATCCGCTCCAGCACTGATACCTTGTCCGCCTCGGTGGCCTGCTTGCGTTTCAAATGCTTGTCGAGCAATTGCGCGGAATAGGCCTTACCCTTTTCAGCCTGTTCAAGACTGACATCTTTCAGCACCACATTAATGTCCCGCGAAGCGCAGGACCAGGCGATACCGGCGCCCATCATTCCGGCACCAAGAATACCAACTTTTTTCACGGGTTCTGTGTCAGCCACTTCCGGTCGACTGCCACCCGCCTTGACGGCATTCAGCTGAAACCAGAACGTACCCATCATGTTTTTTGAAACCTGACCGGTCACCATCCGGGTAAACCAGCGGGACTCAATGCGGGTCGCGGTATCAAAATCCACCTGCGCGCCTTCCACCGCGGCACTGAGAATCGCTTCGGGCGCAGGATAGCAGCCCCTGGTTTTCTCTTTCAGCATGGCTGGCGCAATCGCCAGTTTCTGCGCCATCTTGGGGGTGGAAGGCGTACCTCCCGGTATCCTGTAGCCTTTGACATCCCAAGGTTGAATAGACGTTGCATTCGTCCTGATCCAGGCTTCCGCTTCTGACTGCAACTGATCTTCCGTCTCCACCAGTGCATGGATCAGCCCCCGCTGCTGCGCTGCTGCCGGACGCAGCTGTTTGCCCTCCATCAGTAACGGAAAGGCGGCTTCCAACCCCAGCAGTCGTACGGTACGGACAATGCCACCCGCACCGGGCAACAACCCCAGCGTCACTTCCGGCAATCCCAGGCGAATACTGTCATCCGCTAACGCAATCCGGCGATGGCACATCAGGCACAGCTCCCAGCCGCCACCCAGTGCCGTACCACTGATAGCAGCAACTACAGGGACACCCAGTGTTTCCAGCCGACGCATGTCCGCTTTCATGGCTTCAACACTGTGAAAGAACATTTCTCCCTGCTCAGCACCAATCTGGATAAGCGACTTCAGGTCTCCACCCGCAAAAAAGGTTTTCTTCGCAGAACGCAGGATGACACCGGCCAAGGTCTCTTTTTCAGCCTCCAGCCTGTCGATGACTTCATGGAAATCCTGCTGGAATGCCGCATCCATGATATTGGTGGAGCCGTCCGGGCGATCCATGACCAGGTGAACGATATGGTCGGAGGTTTTCTCGTAACGAATCGAAGTCATGCCCTGTCCCCTCTCACACCCGTTCAATAATGGTTGCTATGCCCATACCGCCGCCGACACAGAGGGTCGTCAGGCCATATCGCTGTTGCCGCTCTTCCAATTCATCCAGTAAGGTGCCGATCAGCATGGCGCCGGTCGCCCCCAGCGGATGTCCCATGGCGATTGCGCCACCGTTCACATTCACTTTTTCATCCGGCACACCCAGTTCCTTCTGGAAGCGGAGCACGACAGCTGCAAAGGCTTCATTAACCTCAAACAGATCAATGTCTTCGACAGACAGGCCGGCAATCGCCAAAGCCTTGCGCGCGGCAGGCGCCGGGCCGGTTAGCATGATGGTTGGATCCGTGCCCACCAGCGCCGTGGACACCACCCTGGCGCGGGGTTTGATTCCCAGCGTTTTCCCCATTGATTCACTGCCAAGTAATAACAGGGCTGCACCATCAACAATGCCGGAAGAATTGCCAGGGGTGTGGACATGTTGAATGCGTTCAACGTGGGGATATTTCTCACGAGCCACACCGTCAAATCCCATCGCCCCCATCATTTCGAACGAAGGCTTTAATCCTGCAAGACTTTCGGTGGAACAGTCCGGCCGAATCAACTCATCCTCCGACAGAATCGTTATCCCGTTTCGATCCTGTACCGGAATCAGTGAGCGGGAAAACGCCCCACGCTGCCAGGCCGCGTCCGCCTTCTGGTGGGAAGCCACCGCAAATTGATCCACCGACTCCCGGGAGAAGCCATCCAGCGTTGCAATCAGGTCTGCCCCGATGCCCTGCGGCATGAACCCTGTGGACAGGTTGGTCTCGGGATCCATCGCCCAGGCACCGCCATCACTGCCCATGGGCACCCGGGACATGGACTCAACGCCCCCTGCCACCACCAGCTGTTCCCAGCCGGAACGGACTTTCATGGCGGCCATGTTCACCGCTTCTGCGCCGGAGGCACAGAAACGGTTGAGGGTGACCCCAGCCACATCGTCATGCCAGTCGGCCGCCAAGGCTGCGGTCTTGGCAATATTCGCCCCCTGGTCGCCCACCGGTGTGACACAACCGAGCACGATGTCATCCACCTTTTCGCTGTCGAAGCCGTTCCGTTCCCTGAGGGTGTTGAGCAAATCTGCCAGCAGCGTCACTGGCTTGACTTCATGCAGCCGCCCGGAGGCCTTGCCACGCCCCCGGGGCGTTCGGATCGCATCGTAGATAAAGGCTTCAGTCATGACAGGTTCCGTTGCGTGTTTCGCTATTTGCCACCCACACTAACGCAACCCGGATACACCACAATGGCGGGTTCAGTCATTTTAAGTGGCCAAAAATGACAAAGCAGCTTTTTCAAATCCATAAAAATCCCCGTTGCGGCAGGTACCGGAACGGGGATGTTTGTTGTGGACAGCGGCGGTGATAACGTCGCTTAATGGCAGGTTGCGTCCGCAGGCATGGCGTCAAAGATGGCCTGGACAGCTTCTTCCTGGTTCGTTTGATTATCATCAATAGGCAGCGGCAACATTTCAGTATCCATGCAGGCGATTTCAGCCACTGACCGGGCGAATTCTTCCAGAACAACATCGATTTCTTCTTTGTAACGACTCAGCTTGTCATCAAACTGGATGACAAATATCGGGTTGTTCTCGGAGTCAGGACGGTTGGTTTCATACAGGCCAAGACGAAAGCGTTCATCATCACTCAGGTCGGCCAGGGCGAACGAACGTGAATCGACGCTGGACTTGAGATACTTCATCAGGTCGAGCGCATCATTGGCAGTAACGGCTCCCTCCCGTAAGCAGTCGGCTATAAAATCCTGCGGTTCCTGGCTGGACTCCCGGAAACGGCTGATCAGTACTTCATAGCGCTCAAGCAGGTCATCTCCACAGTCATGCTGGTCACTCATGGCGGTCTCCCTCCGGCTCATGGCTGTTTTTTTATCGCTCATGACATCCTCCCCACTCGTCACTTCAATTTCAGTGTAACCCGACCGAAACGGTATGGAAAATGAAAAATCGGCCGCCGCTAAACACGTCAAATGACGTATTTATGCACCGACAGGGGTTTCACGCTGCTATACAAGGAAAAACGCTATTCTGACCTAACGGTCAAATGACGACATTACAAAAAAATGACGAGAAATAATGCCTAACCGGCCTCAGAGGCTACCTGTTTAGAGACGCGCCAGGCCCCCGGCGTCATACCAGTCCATTTCTTGAACGCCCGATGGAAGGTGCTGGGCTCAGCAAAACCGGTCAGGCTGGCAATCGCCGCCACCGGCAGCTCATTGCGGGATAAATGGAAAATGGCCCTGTCACGGCGTACAGCATCCAGAATGCCACGATAGCTGGTACCTTCGTCCTTCAATCGGCGCCGCAAGGTGGGCGTTGATAAATGCAGCCACCCGGCCATTGCATCAAATACGGGAAATTCATCAGGCTCAAGCCCTGATAACCGTTTGCGGATAAGAGCAGAGACGCTGTCGTCATGCCGATAACGGCTCATCAGGTTCGCCGGAGCTTCTGCCAAAAACGGCTTCAGGGTCAACGGATGCTGTACGACCGGCGCAGACAGATAGCTTGTGGAAAAATACAAAACATTATTCAGCCTATTGAAGCGGTAAGAACAAGGGAAAATCAGATGATACTCATTCAGGTACGGTGGTTCATCAAAATCAAAGTCAACCTGCCGAACCAAGATATGGCGATCAATCATCCAGCTTAACCATCGAAGCATGCTGACCAGCAATGTCTCAATAAGAAAGCGGTTACCCTCCGGCGTTGTTGGTCGTTCACTATGCAAAGACAGAGCGGCTTCATCGCCTTGCTGTCTTAATGAAAGCGTAATGTCATTCGAGATCAAGCCAAAGAATCGGATACAACGTTCCAACGCCTGCCCCAGGGTTTTACAGGTGATGCAGGCATGGCACATCATGGCAAAGGAACCAACCGGACAGACTTTCTCGGATAACCCCAGGAATTCATCCTGAAGCGATTCTCTGATCAGCAGAATCAGACGTGTGAATGCCTCACGATCAATCCGAATGCTCTGATCACTGATAACCGCCCGACAGATACCCGCCTTATCCATTAGCAGGAGGGGGTTAATTCCCTTGTCACGAATACCGGTCAAAGCAGCCACAACAAAGTCACCCGCAATACTTGTTCTGGCATCATGAGAGTACATCATCTACAAACGCTTCCTGATGATATCCAGTAATTTTTATGGAGATAATCCTGCCGCAAATAGCCTGATAAACAAACTGTTTTACTGTTTTTTCCTCAATGCATCTTCCTTCACTTGGATACAAAGCTGAAATGATCACGCCATGCCATCATCGCCATGAAAGTTGTCAGTCATACCCGCCATATAGTTACCTGATTACCACCTAACATAAGCCATTCTCCCGTCTAAACTTACGACACTGGTTTTCCTTGGGTTAGGAGACGTGTCAT
>NZ_BAABFL010000368.1:0-10150 GCF_039540975.1 Kistimonas scapharcae | reverse complement strand
CGTTTTGTGCAAAAACTGTACTCTGTTGCCAAAAGTACGGCCAGCTTGCTCACATTCCCAAGGTTAAGCGGGATTTAAGGACAAAGAATGTTATGCATAATAGAAGAAGCGCTTCATTTGATAAGGGACAACCTGCGCATCAGTAATAGAACGGAGCCCAAACAGTAATTCATCATACTGATTAGCGATGAGCGCACTAACATGCACACCCTCTCCCTCAAGAGGAGACAAATAAATAATATCCTTTGCCTCTAATGGTAAATGCTTTACGTATAACAGCGTTTTTTCAACATGCGAATTCTGACCAACGCCAGCAAGAATCGTTACTCCGATTCGAATACCTGCCATTTTTAGCTCTTCTATCATTCGCCGAGTCGGTAGCAAATCACGTGATTTGCCGAGCTGCTCACGCAATACACCATCACCAGTTTCCAAACCAAAGACCACCTGACGCAGACCATGCTCTGCAAGCGAAACCCAATCCCCCGCTTGACGCACAGGCGCATAATCCGCATCACCAAAAGCAGCAACACCACGCCGAATTACACCAACCTCATCACAGACCAGCTGCAACACCGACAACAAACGACGGGTTGAAAGCGCCAGTGCATTGGCAGAGCCTAAAAATACACCATCACGCCCTCCCCAACCTGAACCCAATAGCGCTTTTACCTGACTGACATGCTGTTTTAACGACTCACCACTCAAAACCTGGAAGCGCTTACCTTGGTAAAAAGCACAAAACGAACACTGGCTATTGGGACAACCCGTTGCTGGCTGTATGACAATATCACCATAACGATCAGGTGGAAGAATGGGAACGGGTTCTGGATAGGCCGCACCTCCCAAACAGGATCTCTCACAATAATCTTTTAGATGGAGACGAGACGCGCAAAGCAGCAGCTCAAAAGCTTGCTGATCTATAGCGCTCTCCCCTCCAACCTTAGAACTCATTGACTCAACAGTTGACATCAACAGAGATAATACTGCCGACGTCAACCTATCAGCCTGATCCGGTGATAATACAGCAGGCGTCTCGTGCCCTCTCACAACACAACCATCAATACATCGCCGATAAAATGCATCACCATTGCGGTAGCTGCACCAATAGCCAAGCCCATCCAACCTTACAGATACGCCTTGCTCAGAACACTCCAGCTTCAAGCCATTTTTCTTTTTGACAACTGACAACATGATGCCTGCAATACATCCACAAAATTGCCAGAACAAAACAATCATGTTAAACATCTGGCTCGACAAAAAAAGTACAATAACAAAACAACCCACCATGCGCTCTCTGATTATCCGATTTGCCTTGCTTTCAATCGCATTGATTTTTGCGTCATCTAACGTCGGCGCAAGAACGTGTCATAGCGTGACAATGTCCGGACCTCCAGATTTCCCACCAGTGGTATGGAGTGATTATCTGGAAATACACGGAGCAGCCAAAGAACTGCTTGAGATAGCGTTTAAGAGACACAATATTGAAGTTAAAACCGATCATCTGGGCGGCTATAACCGGGTACTCAGCCATTTCAAAAAAGGTTTAATTCACGTCATTCCTGCCATGACTCGAAACAGTGAACTGGCGGATCATACGATATTTATAGAACCCGCTATTTACCAGCAAACCTATGCTGTCGTCGTAAAACGTGACAAGGAACATCACCCTCAAACTTGGGATGATCTAACAATGCTGCGTGGCGTAGCCCCAAGAGGACTGACATTTGGCGATGACTTTAACCAGTTTGCTGATGACAACCTGCACGTTATGCGTACAACCCGCCCCCGTCAGGGACTTAAAATGCTTGAAGTTGGACGCGTAGACTACGCTATCTACCCAGACATCCAAGGCGATCTTTTCGTCTCCCTATTGGATCTGGAAGGTAAATTTGAAAAAACCCCTATCGACATCGCAACATTTAATTTGTATGCCGGCGTTTCTAACGCGCTGGACTGCAATATCCCACTTGAAGATATCTCAATCACGATTCAAGCATTAATCAAAAGCGGTGAGGCTGCAACAATTTTCAACGACAGCCTGTACAAATGGATGGGCTACAGTCTTGACCAGAAAGGCATGACATATTCACCCATCGAATAGAATTCAAAGATTACCATTTCTATTAAGATAATCAGGCAGAAAGCTTTCCGCCTCTTCAGGATTCCGACTAAGCTGAAACTCGTAATCCTCACAGATGGCAAGATAGCGAGCCAGAACAGGTGCAGGTAAATCTCGCCAGTTGTAAACTGTGTTTTCAAGGGCATTATGCAGCATGATCTGTCCAATAAAAGCAGTGCGGGGACAATCTGCATCGGCTGGATATAAGGCTTCAATTCCGTCCATAAGACGCTGTTTCTGCGTATCCTTCATAAACTGCTCCCTGGATAGCATGCGCTTAATTACAGTGTAGCTTTACCACCTACACAAAGCAGTCATCCCTAAGACCCAGACAACATATCCATTCGCCCTTTAATAGAGTTATAATTGCACCTGTTCGTGCGAAAGCTGTAAAAAGCACATATCGCAGGCGTCCGTTATCACAAAAACAAATATATAACGACTGTCCACGCACCAAGCCCGTGAACCACATCTTCACCGGTGCATGTACAGCAGAACAGACAGGCCTGAACCCATGAAAAAAATAACGTTACTAACCACATCCCTGGCACTGCTAATCACTGGCTGCGATACTACATTCAGCGGCTCACACTCCTCCTCAGGTTTCTGCTCAGTTTCCTCCGATAGGGGGCAGACATTTTCCCGATCCACACGCACAGAAGGCAACAGACTCGACGGCGAATGTGGCTTTACCGGTGAAGAAGGCAGTATCCGTATGGATAACCATGTTATTCGCCTGGCGGATCAGGAACTCAGCCTCAACGGCATCGTACTTGCCGTCAATATTCCCGACGATCGCCCCGCCACCGTCCGTGTCATAGCAGAGGGAGAAGCCAAGCAGCTTACGGTTAACGAGCAACCCATCAGAGAACTTGCCACCACCCAGAAAGCGGGACGCCCCTTAGCAAGAACCGAATAACTCAATATCCATAATGCGGGTGGTGACGATAGTCTCACCACCCAAAGTGATGCAGCAATAACGGGTAAACCCACCTTAATTAGGATGTTTATTTTTGGGCGCTTTTGAACAATTAAAGGCCACCACTCCCAGCAAAAAATCAACATTTGTTGAATTATGATCACTAACGATCAACAGCTTTCAATTTTTTTGAATTGTCTTGCGATTTTTATTTATTTACTCAACAGAATACCCCACTTACCATTCGCCGCAATTGCAACAAAACCCCAACAAAAAACCGCAACAAATGACAAGCGTTGCCTAAGACAAAACGTCATTGGGCTTCTCGGAGTGGCATTCATCGACAGGCTGATGTGCTGGCGATATGACCGGCTGTTTGTGGGGGATTGCGATACCTCGTTTCCTCCCAGATCGGCGCAACCATTTACTGTGATTAAACCGGCCATGTTGGTCAGGGGGACAAACCGTGCAAATTCTATTCAGCATGCTGGGCATTGCATGTCTGCTGGGAATCGCTTTTCTACTGTCGGATAACCGCAAGGCTATTCGCCTTCGCACTGTCGGCGGCGCCTTCATTCTTCAGGCTATTCTGGGTGCTTTTGTTCTTTACATTCCAATTGGCCAGACCGCGCTTGCCAGCGCTGCTGAGGGTGTTCAGCATGTCATCAACTTCGGTAATGAAGGCATTGGCTTCCTCTTTGGCGATCTGGCCAAGTTCAAGCTCGGCTTTATCTTCGTCATTAACGTTCTGACCATCATCATCTTCTTCTCCTCCCTGATGGCTGTTCTGTACCACCTCGGCATTATGCAGTTGATCATCAAGGTCATCGGTGGCCTGCTGCAGAAAGTACTGGGCACCAGCCGTACAGAATCCCTTTCCGCGACAGCGAACATCTTTGTCGGTCAGACAGAAGCACCTCTGCTGGTTCGTCCCTATATTTCAAAAATGACCCAGTCTGAGCTGTTTGCCATTATGGTTGGCGGTCTGGCTTCGGTTGCCGGTGCGGTAATGGTCGGCTATGCCAGCATGGGTGTTGAGCTCAAGTACCTGATAGCCGCCAGCTTCATGGCTGCCCCCGGTGGTCTGCTGATGGCAAAGATCATCAAGCCTGAAACCGAGTTCGACAAAGTCAATCAAGACGCACACCTTGATGAAGACGAAGAGAACAAGCCTGCCAACGTGATTGACGCTGCTGCCAGCGGTGCTGCCAGCGGTATGAAACTGGCTGCTAACGTAGGCGCTATGTTGCTGGCCTTTATCTCACTGATCGCCCTGCTGAATGGCATTATCGGTGGAATCGGTGGCATCTTTGGCCTTGAAGCCCTGTCCCTGCAACAGATCCTGGGTTATGTATTCGCCCCAATCGCCTGGGTGCTGGGCATCCCATCCTCTGAAGCACTGCAGGTTGGTAGCCTGATCGGTCAGAAGCTGGTACTGAACGAATTCGTCGCCTATGTCGATTTCGTTGCCATCAAAGACAGCCTGACTCCACACTCACAGGCTATCGTAACCTTTGCACTGTGCGGTTTTGCAAACCTGTCGTCTATCGCAATTCTGCTGGGCGGCCTGGGTGTCATGGCACCAGAACGCCGCAAGGACATTGCCCGAATGGGTCTGAAGGCTGTTGCTGCAGGCAGCCTGTCCAACCTGATGAGCGCCGCTCTTGCCGGCCTGTTCCTCGCACTATAATTGGAATGCCCCGCAGACAACTTTCTGCGGGGCCTGACCTTTATCAGGAAACTGACCGATGACCGATACTTCCAAGTACAGCCAGCTTGCGCTGACCCTGATGGATCTGACTACCCTGAACGACGATGACACCGATCAGAAGGTGATTGACCTCTGTCGTTCAGCTAAAACCGATGCCGGCACCCCTGCGGCTGTCTGTGTTTACCCCCGCTTTGTTCCCATTGCCAAGAAAACCCTGCGTGAACTGGGTCTGGATCACATGAAAGTGGCGACCGTGACCAACTTTCCGGCCGGTGGCGACGACATCAGCATTGCTGTTGCAGAAACACGTGCCGCCATCGCCTATGGTGCGGATGAAGTCGATGTCGTATTTCCTTATCGCGCACTGATTGCTGGCAACACCGACGTTGGTTTTGAACTGGTGAAGCAGTGCAAGGCCGCCTGTGGTGATACCGTTAAGCTGAAAGTGATTATCGAGTCCGGTGAACTGAAAGATCCTGCACTGATTCGTCGCGCCAGTGAGATCGCCATTGAAGCAGGTGCCGATTTCATCAAGACCTCAACCGGCAAGGTTCCGGTTAATGCCACACTCGAATCCGCCCGCATCATGCTGGAAGCGATACGCGACAGTGGTCGTGACGTGGCCTTCAAGCCCGCCGGCGGCATCCGTACCACGGAAGAAGCGGCAGAGCACCTGCAGCTGGCGGAAGAGATTATGGGCGCTGACTGGATCACCCCAGATCACTACCGCTTTGGCGCCAGCAGCCTGCTGGGCAACCTGCTGATTGCCCTGGGTCTGCGTGAAGGCAACATCGACAAGCAGAGCTACTGAGCATAACCGCCAGTCTGGCACAGGAGATCATGCCATGTTTCTACCGCAGGAAGTCATTCGTAATAAGCGTGAAGGAAAAACACTGTCAGAAAGTGAGATCCGTAGTTTCGTAAACGGGATCACCGATAACAGTGTCACTGAAGGTCAGATTGCCGCATTGGCAATGGCGATTTTCTTCCGCGGGCTGTCGATGCCCGAACGAATAGCCCTGACCTGCGCCATGCGTGACTCCGGCGAAGTGCTGGACTGGTCGGGTGAAAACCTCAACGGCCCCATTCTGGACAAACATTCCACCGGCGGTGTCGGCGATGTCGTCAGCCTGATGTTGGGGCCTATGGTTGCGGCCTGTGGCGGTTACGTACCCATGATCTCAGGCCGAGGCCTGGGTCACACCGGTGGAACACTCGACAAATTTGACAGTATTCCCGGCTATACGACATCTGCATCAGAAGAACTGTTCCGGAAAGTCGTACGGGAAACCGGTGTCGCCATTATTGGCCAGACCGGTGAACTAGCTCCCGCAGACAAACGTTTTTACTCTATTCGCGATATCACCGCCACCGTTGAATCCATTGACCTGATTACTGCGTCCATTCTCGCTAAAAAGCTGGCAGAAGGACTGGATGCACTGGTGATGGATGTGAAAGTCGGCAGCGGTGCTTTCATGCCAACCTATGAACTGTCTGAAGGGCTGGCGAAAAGCATTGTCAGCGTCGCCAATGGCGCAGGCGTGAAAACAACCGCACTGCTGACTGACATGAACCAGTGCCTTGCATCGACTGCAGGAAACGCCGTCGAAGTCCGTGAAGCTGTTCAATACCTGACAGGTGCCTACCGTAACCCGCGGCTGCACGAAATCACTATGGCACAATCTGCGGAATTGCTGGTTTCCGGGGGATTGGCTGCTGATCAGTCCGAAGCTCGGGACAAACTGCAAGTCGTTCTGGATGACGGCAAGGCCGCAGACATCTTCAACCGCATGGTGACAGGTCTGGGCGGCCCTGCAGATTTTGTCGAGAATCACGACAAATACCTGCCAAAAGCCAGCATTATTAAACCGGTATTTGCGCAAACCGAAGGCTACGCTAACAGCATGGATACCCGCGGCATGGGACTGGCTGTGGTACAACTGGGAGGTGGTCGCAAAACCGCTGCTGACGCCATTGATTACAGCGTCGGCCTGAGCGATATCTGCACATTGGGACAGGTCATCAACAAAGAGACTCCATTGGCCATGATTCACGCCAGAGACGAGCAGTCTTGGCAACAGGCAGCCGACATGGTTCGAGCCTCAGTGAGTATCGGCGACATAGCCCCTGAATCAATGCCTGAAGTGTATCGCCGTATTACCCCTATGGATTGCGCAATATGATCGTCCCGGGTAAACCATGCAGCAGACAGGACGTAAACGGAGCCTGAATATGACAGCAAAGAAACGAGCCTTCGTGCTGGTACTGGATTCTTTCGGGATCGGTGCCGCCCCGGATGCAGACAAATTTGGTGATACCGGCTCCGATACCCTCGGCCATATCGCCGAACTTTGTGCTGCCGGCAAGGCGGAGAATGGTCGACAGGGTCCTCTTCACCTGCCGAATCTGGCCAGCCTTGGCCTGCTGCATGCCGCCAAAGCCTGTACCGGTCACTTCCCTGAAGGTATGTCCACGGATGTGGCCATCACCGGCGCCTATGCACCGGCTTGCGAAATTTCCAGCGGCAAGGATACACCCAGTGGTCACTGGGAAATGGCAGGTGTTCCAGTGTTGTTTGACTGGGGCTACTTCACCGAAAAAGAAAACACGTTCCCACCCGAGCTACTGGAAAAAATCATTGCAGCCATGGATCTACCGGGTATTCTCGGCAACTGTCATGCGTCAGGCACTGAAATCATTGCTCGTCTGGGTGAAGAGCATATGCGCACCGGCAAGCCGATTCTCTATACCTCGGCTGACAGCGTCCTGCAGATCGCCTGTCACGAGGAATCCTTCGGCCTGGATAGCCTACTGAAGTTGTGTGAAGTATCCCGTGAACTGCTGGAAGGTTATAACATCGGCCGGGTCATTGCTCGCCCCTTCACTGGCACCAATAGCAGCGATTTCGAGCGTACCGGTAACCGTCGTGATTATTCGCTGTCGCCGCCCTCCCCTACCGTGCTTGTAAAACTGGCCAACGACGAGGGCGAGGTCGTTAGCATCGGCAAGATCGCGGATATCTATGCACACCAGGGCATCACCAAAAAGATCAAGGCAACGGGTCTGGAAGCACTGTTTGACGCGACGCTGGAAGAAGTACGCCAGGCAGGTGATCGCACCATTGTAATGACCAACTTCGTCGACTTTGACATGCATTATGGCCATCGTCGTGATGTCACAGGTTATGCCGAAGCGCTGGAATACTTTGATCGTCGTTTGCCTGAGCTTTTGGTGCTACTTGAGAAAGACGACATCCTGATACTAACAGCCGACCACGGTTGTGACCCGACCTGGCACGGTTCTGACCATACCCGTGAACATGTGCCGGTACTGATTTACGGTCCTAATGTAAAACCCGGCTCACTGGGTGTCCGTGAAACGTTTGCAGATATCGGCCAGACACTGGCAGCTTACTTCGATCTGCCAGCCATGGATCATGGCACCAGCTTTTTACCCGACATCATGCCCGAAACGGCCTGATCAACGTAATAAACAACGCCCGGACTGACGACGGGCTATCAGGGAGATAACCAATTGGCTACGCCACACATCAATGCAGCTGACGGGGCTTTTGCTGAAACGATTCTGATGCCCGGCGACCCACTGCGTGCAAAATACATTGCCGAGAACTTCTTCGAAAATGCAGAAGAAGTGACCAATGTACGCAACATGCTGGGTTACACCGGTACCTATAAAGGTATGCGGATCTCCACCATGGGTTCCGGCATGGGCATTCCTTCGGCATCCATCTATTACAAGGAACTGATCACCGAATACGGTGTGAAGAACATCATCCGTGTCGGTAGCTGTGGCGCCGTGAGCACCGATGTCAAACTGCGCGATATCGTCATCGCACAGGGCGCATGCACTGACTCCAACGTTAATCGTATCCGTTTTCGTGGCTATGACTTTGCCGCTATTGCCGATTTCGGCCTGCTGGAAAAAGCGGTCAACGCAGCCCGCGCCCATAAACTGTCGGTACGTGTCGGCAACCTGTTTTCCGCCGACCTGTTCTACACCCCGGAACCGGAGATGTTCGAGGTTATGGCCAAGCACGGCGTACTGGGCGTTGATATGGAAGCCGCTGGCCTGTACGGCGTCGCCGCTGAATTCGGCGCCAAGGCACTGACCATCTGCACCGTGAGCGATGTCATTCCCTCCGGTGAAAAGATGTCCTCTGATGACCGTCAGAATTCATTCAATGAGATGATCGAAATCACGCTGGATTCTGTGATCGCCTGATCATCACCCGACTAGCCGGCCTGCCAGGATGGCAGGCCGACAAGACGACAGTTTATGTCGCCCCCAATGGCCGGAGCTGCCAAACCAATAACCGTCATGGTAATCAGAGCAACAAAACAGCCGTTGCCTGACGGACTTGATTTGCTGTTTGAGTTTGTAACAACACATTAGGATTGAGTAGTTAAATGGGTATTCGCAAGAACGTAGTTGCCGCTGCTGCGGTAGTTCTGGGGGCAATGTCAGCCACAGCCGCCAATGCTGAAATGGTGTATGGTTTCGGTAATGTCAGCATCAACTATCTGGACTGGTCCAAGGGCACCCAGAACCGTACTGCTGACAATGCTGCAAAAAAAGACTTCTTCTTCCTGGAAGTAGAAGGTGGTGCCGGTTTCAACTGGGGTGAAGTGTACGGTTTCTTCGACGTAGAGAACCCGACCAACGACACCAAGGAAAAGGATGGTTCCAAGAACCTGCGTACTGCCGCCAAGGGCACCACACATATTTACCTGGGCGACACTAACTTCACCCTGTACGGTCACATCTATGACTTCCGTGACGACGGCTACCGCAGCCGTGAACAGGACCGTATCGTAGGTCTGGGTTACCGCTATGCCAATGACTCCGGCTTCTGGATCAAGCCGTTTATCGGTCCGGCATGGGTCAAAAGCCATGCATACAATGGCCGTAACGGTTACATGATGGGCTGGGTTGCCGGTTATAACTTCAACCTGGGCGGCGAGAAATTCAGTGTCAGCAACTGGCATGAAATGACCTTTGACCGTGATGAAGATTATCTGGAAGAAAACTACGTCGGCAAATCCGCAGGCAAAGTTGGCCAAAACGGTGCTGTTGCCCTGTGGTGGCACCCGATCGAGAAAATCACTGCCGGTGTTCAGTACCGTTACTCCAAGAACAAGCTGGGTACGCCTGACGCCTATCAGAACGCTATGATTTATACCCTGAAGTATAATTTCTGATAGTTCTCTTACGATCAGACCGCTATTTTAGTGGTCTGATCGCTCCTACCTGTCTCTTCTTCTCTCCGACACTTTAGATCATCATTCTTTACAGTTGCGGTAAGTACTCAAAAACCGGTACATAAGGCGATTTCACGTTCTGCCGCCTAAGCTCATCCCCATGTTCCCATTACCGCCTG
>NZ_BAABFL010000367.1:0-9989 GCF_039540975.1 Kistimonas scapharcae | reverse complement strand
GTTTTGTGCAAAAACTGTACTCTGTTGCCAAAAGTACGGCCAGCTTGCTCACATTCCCAAGGTTAAGCGGGATTTAAGGCTGTTTCGGAAGGTGACTTCGTTAGTAAGGGAGAGGTGTTGGCCGTTCTGGACAGTACCGAATCTGAGGCTGACCTGGATAGCATCCGTCTTCGTTTATTATCTGCCCAGGCGTCTGCCAGACGTTTTGAGTCAGAGCTGGCATGGTTTGAGAGCAGCGGCGTGGATGAATCAAAAAAGACTGCAGTAAGGTTTTCTGATGATCCTGCGATGCAGTCTCTTGAGCAACAATTGTTTATCCGACGGATCAATGATTATCGGGGAACTGTTGCCTTGCATAAAACCTCTCTGCAGGCATTGCAGCAGCGTAAAGAGCAGTTAGCCGAGCAGTTACAAATACTTGAGCAGGAAGTGGTTGTTACCAAGGATCTGGATCGTTTGCGCACATCTCTTTATGAAAAAGAAAAAGAAACTTATCAACGAAACGGTCCAAGGAAAGTCGATTATTTACAGACGCGGCAGGCTTTACTGGCAGCAGAGAGGAACGTTGCGACGGTACGTGCCGAGTTAAAAGCTATTGAACAGCAACTGGCAGATAAAAAGATAGAGCACCAGGCATGGCGTAATAGTGTTCTCGCGACATTAGGGGAAGGGTTTTCCCAGTCGAGTCGTGAATATGCTGCAATTCTGGCTCAGCTGAAAAAATATGAGCAAGCGCAACAAACGACATCTTTACGAGCACCTCATGATGCGGTTGTGCTGCTTTCTGCAGATAAAGGGGCTGGCAGTGTCGTTAAATCCGGTGAGGTGTTGTTTGAGTTGGCGCCTGTGGAGGGTGAGCTTGAAGCGGAGATCATGATATCCCCCATGTCGATCGGCATGGTGCCGGAAGCCGCAAATGTACGACTCAAACTGGATACGCTGCCGTTTACCCGTTACGGTGATATTTCCGGCACATTACGCCTGATCAGTAATGGAACCGTCCGGGATGGTAATCAGGAGCAGCTGGGTTACCGGGGCAATGTCAGGCTTGAATTACAACAACTGCGTCATGTGCCGGAACATTTCCGGTTATTGCCGGGTATGACGCTGGAAGCGGATATTCTGATAGGGGATCGATCCCTGCTCAGTTTCCTGATTTATCCGATCGAGCGCGCGCTGGATAACAGTTTTCGGGAGCCCTGAATGAAGTGTTACCCTGTTATCCGAACGCTTTCCACCCTTATGACCGCTATGATCATCGCGGGATGCACGTTGCATGGGCGCGGACTGACACCGGAAGAAATACGTCAACGGTCAGAACAGGATCTTGCCGGTTTTCACATTGCCCCTCCCATTACAGAACCGTTGTCGTTGCCTCAGGCGATGGCGAGAGCGATTGAGTTTAACCTTGAGTTGGAGGTTGATCGGTATCGCCAACTGGTGTCTGAGACAGGTCTGGAGGAAGTGCAGTGGCAGCTGGCACCCTCTACGCTGGCGGAAGCCAATACAGTACTGAGAAGTTCACCACCGGATCAACGTAATTCCAGTAACTTTGAAGGACGCCGTCGTGATGTTGCCAGTGCCAATCTTAGCTGGTCTGTGTTGGATTTTGCCATCGGTTATATTCGAACCCAACAGGCGTTGAATGATGTATTTATTACCCGTGAGCAAACCCGCTCGACGCTCAATCGGCTGATGTCGGAGGTTCGTACAGTATGGTGGCGGACGGTACTGGCTGAGCAACGTGAGAAGGAAGGGCTGCAACTGGCTGCAGATATTTATGCAATGGATGATCAGCTGGCCGGAGAGCGTTACACGTCATTAATGGATCCGTTGGTGTTGCTTGGCTATCAGCGTGAGTTGCTGTCGTTGAGTGGGCGGTTACAGTCAATCAAACGGGAGCGGCAGGCAGCTATCATTGAGTTGTCTGCATTGATTAACAGTCGTACGACAGAGTTTCCTTTACCGGCTTCTAGCCACAGCAATCAAATGATACCCGCATTGCCAGAATTGTCAGAGCTGGAGGTGCTTGCACTGAGGCTGCGACCTGAATTGCAGGAAAGTGATTACAGAGTCAGGAATCTGGAATGGGATGTTTCTGGTGCAAAGTGGCGATGGCTACCCAATATTGATGTGTTTGCCAGTGCCCGCTACGACGACAGCGCTAATCTGGAAGACAGTCACTGGGAAGAGCAGGGGGTTGGGGTATCACTCGACCTGATGGGTATTTTCAAAATACCGGCAAGGATTCGCGCAGCCGAGGCTGAATTGGATGCTGAAGAAGCAAAGCGACTCGCGCTGGCCATGGCGGTGATCAAGCAGGTTCGTATGGCAGCAGCCGAGCAGCAGACACTAATACAAGACTATCAGCGTGCTCAGCACTATCAGTCACTGGTTTTTAAAGAGTGGAAGGTGCGTGATAGCAGGGAGCAATTTGATCCCGGGGATGAGATTGCGTTGCTGAAAGTCCGCTGTGATCTGCTACTGGCACAGTATGAGGTCGACCAGGCATGGTTAGCTTTATTAAAGGGGTATGAATCTACCTTGTTGGCGACAGGTGTTGATCAGGTTCCGCTGAAGCTTTTAGAGCAGCAAGGCAATGATTTGGCATCGTCGCTGGTTCGACACGATGCCATACCGTCGTTAGCGTCATATATGGAACCCTGAGTATTTAGAATCACAGGCAGTTGCGAAGGCTGAAATGTTCCGGTGATGTAGACAGTATGGTTTTCCAGGCATCATCGGTCTTGAGCAGTGAATAGATACGGTAGTCCAGTAGCCCATAGTCGTTTTTTACCCAGGATTGCAACAGTCCTTCGAGATGAAAACCGACCCGCTTGAGGAAGCTATGCATATAGGGATGTTCAGGGACTACCTGCGCCTCAACGCGGTGTAGTTGTAACTGGCTGAAACCATAAGCAATAACAGCCCGGCCAGTTTCGTAAAGAATATTTTCCCCCCAGAGTTCGGGTAATACCTCCACCATTAGTGCAGCAGAATTATTCTGGTGATTAATATGCTTGAACCCGATCCGGCCAGTAAATCGTTGACTGGTTTTCTCTTCAATCAGCCAGTAAAGCGCTGTGCCCGATAAAACATCCTCATTCATGGCTTGCAGGACATGATTGGCTTCATGTCGGTCACTCACAGGATGTGCAGGATGCGCGGTGACGACTTTTTCTTGTTTGAGCAAGGTGTAGAGGCTATCAGCATCATGCTGGTTGAAAGGGCGGAGGCGAAAGCGGGTTGTCTGAAGGACAGGTACCATTGCAGCATTTGCCTCTCAATGTGATGGTGGTTGAATCGTTCGGGTGTAGATGCTGACATCACAGTAGTGATTAGGGCGTAGCTTGTAGAAGTCCCGCAGGTGGGATGCTGGACTGAAACCGAGGATTTCCAACGCACCGGTCAGCCGCATCTGATCCGAACCATTGTCAATAACCTGGTAATGCACGCTGTGAAGTGACAGCAGCTCTTTTGATAGCTGAACGATGCTGGCAAGGGTTTCAACGAGTGTGTTGTCTGTCAGCGCCTGCCAGTTATCGACTCGAATGAATGCTCGTCGTGCAATGGGTTCTATTCCATAAATATGGATAATTGCCTGAAGTCGTTCATGCTGTGTCAGTCCGAGAATGAGCCCTTGCTGATTATCAGAAAGCTGTTCCGCCATCCGGACAAATTGGCAGGCTTCCTGAGTTGAATGAATGGCGGGTTGATGCTGTGTGGTATCAGTCTGGTAAATGCTGGCTATGGCCTCACTGTCTTCATAAGCCAGGGGTTTCAGTTCTGCAGTTGCCAGTGGAATAGCCGGTAGCTTCATGGAGCGGCCTTGTTTTTATTAGTATTTGCCCTGCTTAAAACCATAAAGTAGTCGCAGAATATTTACAATCTCCAGACGTGGTCGTTTAAACGATTAGGCTATCATTGAGGGATTTTTCAATAATAACGTTCACACAAGGCTATCAATTCATGCGTAGAGTAACAGTGGGTGTGGCGGGGGTTTTAACCCTGAGCGCAAGCTTGGGTGCTTATGCACTTGGGCCGATGCCAGATGAAAGTGGTTTTTCGGGGTTTGTTGGCTTCGGTTTGGGCAATACGACGCTGAAGAGCAACATCGTGGCAGGTACCGCCATGGGTGATATAGGCAATGACAGAATCCATGACCTGGGTTCTGCCAAATCCGAATCAAAAACCTCTGGTTTCTTCAATGGCGAGGTGCAGTACACCTGGGCAGATTCGAAAACCCAGGTCTTTGCCGGTAATTCCCTGGAGAACTGGTTACGTTATGACTTTTCCAGTGAGCTGGGTGTACGTCGCCAGTATGATGGTATTGGCGAACTGTCAGTAAGCTACCTGTTTTCCGGTGTGCCGACCAAGGTCTGGAAAGACCCGTACAAGACAGACGGCAAGCGTAAGGATACCGATCGTACCAGCCGCGGTGCCCGTGTTGGCTGGAGTAATATCATGGGGAGTAATTTCCAGGTGCGTCTTTCTACGCGCAAGGTGGAGGTTGATAATGAGCAGAGCGGTGAATCCGGCCTAGGTCTGACGCCAGCCCAGCAGCGTATGCTGTCCCGTGAAGGTGATATTCGCTCTGCCGAAGTGCTTTACCGTCATTCGCTGGGTAATGGGCATTTCTTCATTCCATCGGTTCAGTACACCCGTTATGACCTCGACGGCAAAGCCATGGCGGCTGACGAATATATCGTCCAGCTGAGTCATGCCTGGGGTAACAAGCAGTGGCAGACCGTGACCAACCTGGTGTATGGCCAGAACAAGCACGACAAGGCCAACCCCATTGCCGAGTTTGGTGGTAAAACGCAGGAAGATGATATCTACGGAGCGTCATTCTCGGTCTTTTACAGTGAACCCTTTGGCTGGAAGAACTGGCGTGCCATGGGCAGCCTGGCCGCATTCCGTGCCAGCTCCAATATTGATTTCTACGACACAAACATCACGTCTGTTTCAGCCGGTCTGCTTTACCATTTCTAATATCAGGGTAATTCAGATTCCTGCTTGATCTCTGTTCCCGTAAGCTGATACAAACGGCTCAGGTCGTTTGTATCAGAGTAGGGTGATCCTCAAAATGAGCAAAGTTGAACGTAACCGTTTTGGCGGCAAGGGTGGCTATTCCATCATCCGGGCAGAGCGGTTTGACAGTGACGGTAATCTCAAATCTATCGCGTATGAAGTGGTTGGTCCGGAAGGCGATTTCTTTGACAGCTTTTCCGATCTGGACAGGGCTATGCGACTGCTTAACTCTTTGGTGGGCGAGCCAGAGGAAGACGACGCTTCTTTCTATTGAAGGCTTGTGATCAGTTTCTGCCATGTATTTTGACTGAATGCGCCAGCGACATGTTTACTGAATAGCACCAGAATCTAAGACTGTAGCCAGTTAACAATACCAACAGAAAACGGGTTCAGTCTTATGATTCCACGCACGGTCTATGAGCCAGAGCATGAAATGTTTCGAGACAGCGTACGGCGCTTTCTTGAAAAAGAAGCAGTTCCTTTTCATGGGGGATGGGAAAAGGCCGGGCAGATTGATCGTGCGTTGTGGAAAAAAGCCGGAGAGCAGGGCTTTCTATGCCCGACAGTGCCGGAGACTTTTGGTGGCGTCGATGCTGATTTTCGTTATAACGCGATAGTGGATGAAGAAATTGCCCGTCTGGGTCTGACGGGTATTGGTTTCGGCCTGCACTCCGATATTGTTGCCCCTTACCTCATTCATCATGGTTCTGAATACCTCAAGAATAAGTATCTGCCAGGAATGGTGGGTGGTGAGATTGTTACCGCGATAGCCATGACAGAACCCGCTGCCGGGTCAGACCTGCAGGGCGTGAAAACAACCGCGATACCTGATGGTGATGACTACCTGATTAATGGATCAAAGACGTTTATTACCAACGGGCAGCTGGCAGATATGGTCATTGTCGTTTGTAAGACGGATCCGACAGAAGGGGCCAGTGGTACCAGTCTGTTTGTTGTAGAGGCAGGCATGGAGGGTTTCAGCAAAGGCAAGAACCTGGAAAAAATCGGGATGAAAGCGCAGGATACCTCGGAGTTGTTTTTTCAGGATGTCCGTGTTCCTAAAGAAAACCTGCTCGGTAAGGTCGGAATGGGATTTGCTTATTTGATGCAGGAGCTACCCCAGGAACGCCTTTCTGTTGGTATCAATGCAGTGGCTAATGCGGAAGCGGCGCTTGAATGGACAATGGAGTATGTCAGGGAACGTGAAGCATTCGGAAAGGCACTGGCGAAGTTTCAGAATACCCGTTTCAAACTGGCGGAGCTGGCCACAGAAGTGTCGGTTGCCAGAACGTTTCTGGATCGTTGCCTGCAGCTCCATGTTGAGGGCAACCTGGATGTGCCTACTGCCGCACAGGTCAAGCTCTGGTGTACCGACATGCAGTGTCGTGTGCTGGATGAATGCCTGCAATTGCACGGTGGTTACGGTTATATGTGGGAATATCCTATTGCCCGAGCGTGGGCTGATGCACGTGTACAGCGTATTTATGCGGGAACCAATGAAATTATGAAAGAAATTATTGCCCGCTCACTGGTGTAAGGGTATTGAAACTTTAGAAATGAGAAACGTTCCAACGGTCAAAAAAGGACAGGCCATTTTTGACCGTTGACTGAAAAAAGACCTGAAGATAGTCTTCCTCACTGCACTTCCGACTAACGCCAACAGAATGATAACAAGGGGCTGACAGTGGAAAGACCATGTACCCTGTACGCCAGGCAAGTGATGGCTTTTCACCTGCGCGCATCGCGGTTATATCGTGAGCATTTTAATTCTGTTTTTTCCTGTTCTGGTGGTTTTCCCCATCCCGTCTTATGTTGTTGTCGTGGTTTTCGAACCCCTAAGTGATCCGTATCCCAACTTTCAGCCCATGACAGGATAAAGGTATGCAAGCTTTCAGACGTGAGTATATTGCGTTTAATGAGCGATACGGGATGTGGGGAGAAGAGGAGTCTCTGGATACCCTGTTCCGTCGTACCGTTGCGATACATCCCGAGCGGATTGCGTTGGTCGACAGGGATAGGGAGTCAGACGGTAAGGTATCGGTGCGTTACAGCTACCGTCAGCTGGCGGACGCGGTGACGCGAGTCAGTGCAGCACTTTTTCAGGCCGGTGTACGGCAGCACCGGGTTGTTTTGATTCAGATGGCGAGTGTCGCTAATACCATTATTCTGAAGTTGGCCATAGCGCGACTGGGGGCCATTGCATGCACCATTCCTGATGGATTTTCCAGAACTGAATGGCGGCTGCTGTTAGCGGCTATTGGGCCAGATATTACTGCATTGGCTCATGATGAATTCTGTTCCGGAAATCAGCAAGGCAGATTTGTTCCGGATTTACCAGAGCATTGTGTGCAGTGTTCATTCTCTGCGGAAATATCTGAGCAGTCAGGTGTCGCAATACTCGCTACAGAGAACGATCCTCCAAAAGAGCAGTTAATCCAGTTGGGAGAATATCTGGGGAATATACACATTTCACCTGATGATTATTTGACCTTGCATCCCTTCGTGCTGATTTCAGGGGACAATAAAGATGCTCGATTAAAAATTATTCCTGGCAGTCATAATCATTGGCAGGGTGTTGCATCGTTTATTGCAGAACGTGCCAACATCCAGCATGGTGATGTGTTGGTGTGCCCTAACATTTGTCAGGAGCCGGTACTCACAGGGGTATTTCTTTTTAACTGGCTGTCCTCAGGCGCCCGACTGGTTTTAACGGGGGCGCAGAATGTAAAAAATTATGTTGAGTGTCTTGTTAGTGAACGCGCGACTTTCTCGATGGTAACTCCGGAAATCGGCTGCCAGTTTGGACGAGAGGAAGCGTTTTTGGATCAATGTGACCTTGGGGGCCTGCGTTCAATGGTTGTGATGGCCGCAGAGGGACAAGGATGTGTTTCGGATGTGCTGATGAAGAGCAGAGTGGTGGAGCCTATTGTGCTACGGGCAGTAAATGGCGCATTGTCTGTTATAGAGTAATTGGCGTCAGCTGGAGTATGTATAGAATGCAGATGTTTTTTGTTGATAGATGCTAGACATCGTTGCGTTTATTTTAATCAAATGCACTATCCGTGCGCTGTCGCTATAAAACTTCTCTGGCTATTAGGGGGTGTGTTGTTTTTTGCATAAATTTATTAATTTGTTGGCGGGTGATATAGGATAGTCTGGAATCGCTGCCATATTCCATATAATGACTGTACAGTCGGATGATGCAGAAAGTAATTCACATCTGGGGGTGACTGACAGTGACATTATGGTATTGCTATGCCCTACTAATCGCTTAATGCATGCTGCTGTTTTGTGATGTTTTATATCGGGGTCCCATATTTCAATCGTTCCATCGTCCATGCCAATAGCTATTAAGCGTTGGGGGAGCCCGAGAATTGCAGTCACTTTTTTTCTGTCTGGAGGCAGCTCATAAATCCATGAGCACTTTTTTTCTGCGGGCATTAAGGCGACTATGTCGGCAGGAATTTGTGCAGTTTCCATATCAGGTGAGTGAGAAGGTGTACGTGGTTGTGGATCTATCTCAGCCTCTGGTGCTTCTGAATCTGAATCTGAAACATGACGACTTGCCGTATCGCTATTGGAAGAGTGGGTTGAGGTGTCATCATAGGGTTCATTGTTAAAAGCAGAGATGAGGATGTCAAAGCCAGGTAACTCTGTCATATGATCTATTCGGATTGGGTTATCGGGGCCAAATGTCTCCAGACACGGACCATCCTCTCTGGGTAAGCTGGGATTCCAAATCTTATGGGTTCCATCGTCCGAGCAGGAAATGAGGTATTGAGAGTGTAATCTTGGAGTGAGCAACGAATTAACAAGACTTTCATGGCCCTCCAATATGTTGATAGGAGTGTTGCTGCCGTTTTTGCTCACATTCCATATAATAATTCGACCATCGTCTGTTGATGATGCGGCACGGTCACCGGGTAACAGCGTGAGATTGGTGAATATTCCCCCATAAGGCCTTTGTGCGTCTTCGCTCAACATTGTCATTGTTCGAATACACTTGTTAAGTGATGGACTGGATGATGAGCACATATCCCATAACTTCAGACTGGCATCGTAACTGCTGGATACAAAAGTTTGATTATGCTCTATAGCGCACAGCGTACTTACACAGTCACTGTGGCCGCTATGACCGGTATCCGTAGATAGTGTTAGTAAACAGGTTCCTTCTTGATCTTTGCTGATATCCCAGAATTTGATGCTGTCATCATCTGCACCGGAAAGAACCCCTCCAAGAAAAGGAATTGCACAGTTTACGTCCCGTGAATGTCCCCTCAATGTTGTTCTGTAAAGAATGGATTGCTCTGGGAATTGTGTGTTTAGCCAGTGCAAAATAGCGTAAAAATAAGTAGAAGATAATTTTGCCAGCAAAATACAATGGTGGCTGAAGTTGTATTGTTTAAGTAATGGCTCATAAAAAGATTTGAATGTTGTTCTTTTATTCTCGGTGGGAAACTGTGGATCGTTTTGTATTGTTCTTGGTTTTAGGTCTTTATGTAATGTTTTTTCATACTCCAAGATTGCATCACAACATGATTTCATTGCGAGTGGGTGTTGCTTGGGGACTATGGTATATATCTTTCTCGAAGAAAGAAAACTGAAAATTTTAACGAGAGCTCTTTCTGGTAATTCGGGAAGGTTGATATTGGTGGTTGCAGCAAAAAAACTCTCTACTCTTGGTTTTTTGCCAGGAGGGGATTCATCATATTCTCTGATATCCTTTCTCTTTGATAGTGATTTTGAGCTGCTGGGTATTTGATCCATTAGAGGATAATCTCGCTGTCAATGTATAAGGCTAGATATACTATGGAGTGGAAGTCGTGACATCACTAACAGGAAGGCTTTCCTTTTAAACAAAAAACATTTTTTGATAGTGTAATCATCCCCTAAACTAGGGGCATTTCGAATTAGAGTTCTCCGACTTACACTGAGTCAAACGGAGAACGAGATGAAAA
>NZ_BAABFL010000366.1:0-9950 GCF_039540975.1 Kistimonas scapharcae | reverse complement strand
AGGCTGGGTTACATGGCTGCGCGAACCTGCCCCATGCCAGCAAGGCTTCTCAAGCTGGCTGAGCCACAGTGGTAATCAGGTAGACATTTGAATATGCTAAATGTTCCTTTTTTATATTGATAAATATGGTTTTTGTTATTGTTAGGGGGGGGTATATGTTTGATTCTCAATATAAAAGTTTTTATAAGGGGCATTTTTGGAGTCTTTAAAATGGTGTTTTTGTGGGGGAGCAATGCTAGTAAAATGAATGGCGTTAGATAAATAAATGTTTTTTATATTGTTTATATAAAAAGGTTTTGGTTGGGGGAGGTATAATGGCGATGCTTGATTTTTTACTGTTAAATGAAATGGTAGACAAATAATTGGAATGTATAGTGGTGCTAGCCGTCAAATGTATTTCTGTAATGTGATATTTCACTTAAATGTGGTGAGAAGGTGAAAGATGAATGCAAGCAAGCAAGAAATAGAGGCTGGTCAAGCTGTTTATACCAATAGAATGTTGTTCGTATATGATATCCGGGTTCTTCTATTATCCAACCGTTTTGTCTGGAAATGCCCTTCACCGAGACTGGTTGCCCATTACAACCAGCATATATCCTCCAACCACCTTGATGTGGGGGTAGGCTCGGGTTATTTCCTGGATCGCTGCCGTTTTCCTGTGTCATCACCCCGGCTGGCCTTGATGGATATGAACCCCAATTCTTTAGTTTTTACCGCCAAACGGGTGGCGCGCTATTCGCCTGAGGTGTACCAGCAAAATGTTCTTGAACCCGTTCAACGTCAGATATCGCCGTTTGACTCTGTGGCGCTCAATTATCTGTTGCATTGCTTACCTGGCACTATCGCTGAGAAGGCTGTCGTGTTTGATTACCTGCAGGCTGTTATGAAGCCGGGAGAAACAGTCTTTGGTTCAACCATCCTGAACGAAAAGGGCGTGCCTAACTGGGCTGCTGTCAAATTGATGCAACATTACAACCGTCATGGCATTTTTTCTAACCTGGGTGATACGCTGGAAGAGCTAGAGCAGGCGCTAGAAAAACGTTTCAAAAATGTTGCCATTCAAACACAGGGCTGTGTGGCACTGTTTTCAGGTATGGTATGAGGGAGTGATGGGTGGGTTGGGGCTGAAGCCTTAATCTGCGGCAGGTTTTATCCCGCCTGATAGTACTGGCCTTTTTAACCGGTTTGCACATTATCCGGAACTACTGTCATGCGAGAGTGAAAGGAGCGCAAGAAACGGGTGGTTTACGGATGTATAGGTATTTATTGTCAAACCATACCCGGCATCACAGGGAAGCGGATTATGCGTTGGGCGAGTGCATTATGTCTGGTGTCTTTGGCCGCGATTTGGGGAAGTTCCTTTCTTTTCATTCGCATAAGCGTACCGGTGCTGGGTCCCGCTTTATTGATGGAGGTTCGGGCTGCTCTGGCGGCGGTGTTTTTGCTGGTGACAGCGGGTGTTCTGAAAAAATCGCTACCCCCCATCCAGAACTGGCGTCATTTCCTGATCCTTGGCTTCGTTAATTCAGCGTTACCTTTTCTCCTGTTTGCCTATGCCGTACAGATGCTGACAGCATCGTTACTGTCGGTCATTAGTGCCACGGCGCCGCTTTGGGGCGCGTTGATCGGGGCGTTATGGTATAGAAAGCCATTGATGCCGCGCCAGACGACAGGGCTGTTTCTGGGGCTTGCGGGTGTTAGTGTGCTTGTCGGGTATGATAGCGCTGCTCAGTTAGAAGGCGCATCATTCGCTTTGGTGGCAGGATTTGGGGCAGCTTCTCTTTATGGGGTGGCCAGTGTCTATGCGCAAGCAGTGACTCATATCGCGCCGTTTGATAATGCCCATGGCAGTATGTGGGCAGCGACGTTGTTGCTGTTGCCCTTGGTGCCATTCTCACCAGTCGACACTGTGCCTGATGCTCCGATCCTCCTTGCAGTGCTGATGCTGGGGGTGCTTTGTACCGGCTTTGCCTATCTCCTTTATTTTCGTCTGGTTGCCGATGTGGGGGCGTCAGCGGCATTGTCGGTAACGTTTCTGATACCGGTGTTTGGTATATTCTGGGGTTACCTCTTTCTGGGGGAGCCTGTTGGCTGGCATACCGTGTTGGGGACACTACTGGTTCTCCTCGGAACCGCACTGGTTACAGGGTTTCTGCCGCGGTTCAGGCAGGTTGTATTATCTAAGGCGGTTGATCATGAATGACAGTGCGCTGGATTCGGCAGAACAATACCAGACGATTGCGCGTGCGATTCACTATATATGTGCCAATGCTAAGCGCCAGCCAACGCTGAAAGAGATCGCAGAAGCGATGGGTTTCAGTGAATATCATCTACAACGGGTGTTTACCGCCTGGGCTGGCGTATCACCCAAACGCTTTTTGCAATACGTTACCAAGGCGCATGCACTTGAGGCACTCAGGGCGTCACAGGATGTGCTGGGTGTATCCCTGGATGCCGGGTTGTCCGGGTCGGGGCGGCTCCATGACTTGATGGTGAGTTGTGAGGCCATGTCGCCGGGTGAAATCAAAGCCTTGGGCGGGGGGCTGGTGATTGGTTTTGGTCTGGCGCCGACCCCTTTTGGGCAGGCGCTTTTGGGCTGGACACCACGGGGGATTTGTCATTTGGTTTTCTGTGACAGCGATGAATCTGTACAGATCGAATCATTGAAGTCCCGTTGGCCGGAATCTACTCTGCAGCGGGATGATCTGGCAGCCTCTCAGTTATCGGGCAGGATTTTTGCCAAGGAACTTGAACGTGGCAAGTTGCACCTGGTGATTCGTGGCACCAATTTTCAGATCAAGGTCTGGGAGGCTCTGTTGCAGGTACCATCATCCCGGGTGGTCTCTTACCGGCAACTGGCCGAATTAGCCGGTGTGCCCAAGGCCCAGCGGGCAGTCGGGAGTGCGCTGGCAGCCAATACGGTGGGTTATCTGATCCCCTGTCATCGTGTTATCAGGAGTGATGGTGAACTCGGCAGTTTCCGTTGGGGTGTGGCTCGCAAGCAGGCGATACAGACCTGGGAGGCCTGTTCTGATGGGTGAGTCTGCAACTGTGCGAGGAATAACAGGCGTTCTCTGGATGCTGGAGGGCATTACCATCAAGCGATATGGGAACGTTGGTTTTTGCTGCGTAGGTGATTAATAAGTTCACTTGTTGCAATGTTTTCTGTTGAAAGGGTTCGGCAACGTTGCATGTCTTGACTTGCCCTTTCGACATTAAGGGAATAGAAATGTTTAATATGTCGACTTCATACCTGTATCCACTATGAAACTAACGCGGCAGCAGCTCGAACAGGCGGTGTCACGGCAGATTGTCAGCCGCCAGCAAGCGGATGACCTGATCGCATTTCTGAAGCAGCAGCCTGTCACCGGGCCAGTGTTTGATTTCACGCACTTGCTTTACTACCTGGGCGGGATGATTGCGATTGGCGCCATGTCATTATTCATGAATCTGGGCTGGGAGGCGTTTGGTGGCTGGGGGATTGTCGGGATTTCACTTGCCTACGCGGTGGCTGGATGTACGCTGATGAGTATTTTCCAGCAGAAAGGGCATGTGATTCCAGCGGGTATCTGCGCTGTCTTTGTTGTGGTTCTTGTGCCTCTTTCGATTTACGGTCTGCAGTTGGCGCTGGGGTATTGGCCTGAAGGGAAAATCTATCTGCAATATCATGGTGATCTCCATTGGCATTGGTTGTCCATGGAGATGGGTGCGTTGGCTGCGGGAGCGGTGATGCTATGGCGTTACCGCTATCCTTTCCTGGTCATGCCTCTGGCGGTAACACTCTGGCTATTGCTCATGGATGCCATGGCCATGTTGACTGGTGATCGGTTTGATGGCGGGATGAGTGCGCTGGTGTCAATGTGGGGTGGACTCGTTATGGTGTTGGTGGCGCTTTGGGTCGATATACGGATTCGGCAGACCACTGACTATGCGTTCTGGCTGTATCTTTTCGGTGCTATGGCATTCTGGGTTGGTATGACCCTGCAGGATTCGAACAGTGAGCTTGGCAAATTCCTCTATTGCTGTATCAACCTGATGCTAATGGTGGTTGGTGTCACGCTGATCAGGCGGGTCTTTGTGGTATTTGGTGCCCTGGGGGTGAGTCTTTATCTGGGGCATCTGGCTTTTTCAGTTTTCAGGGACAGCTGGTTTTTCCCTGTTGCATTGACTGTGATTGGTTTGCTGGTTATCTCGCTTGGCATTTTCTGGCAGAAATACGAACAGGTGGCGAGTGTGAAGCTGAGGGCAAAATTGCCCACGCCGCTGAAAGAGCTGCTAGAGTCAAAGTTAACAATGTAAGTGTGTGTGATTGCGGCTGTATATTGGGAAAGCAGTCGCTATTGATAAGGTAAAAAAGGACTTATGAAAAGGCTGATTCTATCGCTTTTATTGATTGCCTCAGGGGGCGTGGTCATCAGTTTCTTTGCAACGCTTACCGGAGATCGTGATTTCCAGGTGCTGTTCTTTAATATTCCGTTGATCTTTACGGCACCCATCCAATTGCTGCTCAGTCATGGGAGTGACCTGCCTGTTTACGGTGTGTGTATGATTGTAGGTTTGTTAATGACAGCCTTGTTCTCTGTTTGGCTAGGGCATTGGTTTTATCGGTCAATATGGGGCAAGGGGCTTCTGTATCTCGGTGGATTGATATGGGGGGCAACGATCTATGTGGGGCTCTACTTTTACATGGAGCTGGGTGCACAGCAAGGTTCGGCCAGTTCCTGGGTACCTGTTTTTTATAAGATGATTGCCGTATAAAGCATACTGCTTGGTACATCATTGCCTTTCAATTCAAAAGATCTGCACATACACTACCGCACAATTGTAAAGGCCATGTCAGGTGGTGTGTTTCTACAGGAAGCCCGTTGCCTTCATGGTTGTCTGCGTCATTGGAATACCGTAAGGAATCCCGAAACATCATGCTAAAACACGTTGTTGTTGGTCTGTGTTCTTTTCTGCTTGTTGCCTGCTCTGCTAATCGACTTCACCCTGAAGCCTATCGGGTCGAGCTGGTTGACACTAAACCTGAAGGTTGCACTTATCTGGGAGAAGTCTATGGTAGCCAGGGCAACTGGTTTACCGGAGATTTCACCTCCAATAAAAACCTGATGGAAGGTGCCCGTAATGAGCTGCGCAATGAGGCGGCCCGGTTTGGCGGGGATGTCGTGCAGGTGCAGGATATTAGTCATACCCGGGGAAGGGATTCCCTTGGAACCACGGCGACCACTATTGTCGGTAAGGTCTACCGCTGTGGTCGCCATGAACAGCACTAAACGGGTTTAGAGTGGGCGAGTCCGTTCGATCAGTTGGGTGCAGGGAATGCCTGTAGGAAGGGTGCCGTACGCCAGTCCTTCGGGCTGCAGTCTGGCACGCAGGAAAGCGTCAGCGACCAGGGCATTGCCTGTCTGCAGCAGTAAGCTGCCCTGGAGGCAAATGGCTAGTTTTTCGACCAACCGTCGAGCCTCATAATGGAAATTGCTGGTATTGACCAAGTCTTTTTTTAAGGTTGTGATGTACTGACCCAGTTGAGGGTCAGTACCGGCGGTTTTTTCCAGTTCAGCAAAGACGGCTTCCAGAGAGTCGGGCTGACGCTGCATGGCTCGCAGGATGTCCAGGCACTGGACATTTCCACTTCCTTCCCAGATCGAATTCACCGGTGCCTCTCTGTACAGGCGTGGCAATATGGACTCTTCGACGTATCCGGCGCCGCCCAGGCACTCCTGGGCTTCATTGATGTGCCCCGGTGCCCGTTTGCAAACCCAGTATTTTCCGATGGCCGTGGCAATGCGGCAAAACAGTTGTTCCTGTTCATCATCCGGATGATCCAGGCTTTGTGCGATTCGGAGGCTGAACGCCAGGGCGGCTTCACTCTCCAGTGCCAGGTCGGCTAGCACATTCTGGATCAGTGGATGATCCGTTAGCACCTTGCCGCAGACTTGGCGGTGGCTGCAGTGATGGACAGCCTGAGCGACAGCCTGTCGCATCAAGGCGGCGGAGCCTGTAATGCAGTCAAAACGGGTCAGCGCCACCATATCGATAATGGTGGCGACCCCACGGCCTTCCTCACCAACCAGCCAGGCGTGTGCTTCGCGGAATTCCACTTCGCTGGAGGCATTGGAGCGATTCCCCAGTTTGTCTTTCAGGCGTTGAATATAAAAGCCGTTACGCTGGCCATCTTCGCGCCAGCGTGGCAGCAGAAAACAGGAAAGCCCTTTATCGGTCTGAGCCAGAACAAGGAACGCATCACTCATGGGGGCCGAGCAGAACCACTTGTGGCCGGTCAATGCATACAGCTGACCGGGGCCGCTCTGGCCAAGCGGGCGAGCGCGGGTGGTGTTGGCCCTTACGTCCGTCCCTCCCTGCTTCTCTGTCATCGCCATGCCGATGGTGACACCGGGCTTCTCGAACCAGGGTTTATTGGCTGGGTCATAGTGGCGTGCAGTGATCAGTGGCAGCCAGTGGGCAGCAATATCCGGCTGATGGCGGATGGCTGGTACAGCGGCAAACGTCATCGTCAGAGGGCAGCAGCTGCCGGCTTCCACCTGGTTGTGGAGATACATCATCGCTGCCCGGGCGACATGAGCCCCTGGTTGTGGTGTTTGCCAGGGGGATGAGGGCAGCCCGTGTTCAATGGCCGTTTGCATCAACTGATGGTAAGCGGGATGAAACGCCACCTGATCCATTCGGTGTCCGAAGCGATCATGGCTGTGGAATTGTGGCATGTTTTCGTTGGCAAGGAAGCCGGCTGAAAACAACGTATGGCCTGACAGGTATCCATAGTCGTTTAACTGGGTTTCAGCCCATTGTACAGGAGCCTGTTGCAGGGCTTCACGCAGTGCCGTGTCTGTCGTGAACAGATTGTAGGGGTCGAGTGGAGGGGGTTGATTAAATACCGTGTGGGTTTCTGCGGCATTGCAGGGGGTGTTCATGATCATGCTCCCTGTTCAGCTATCGGGTTATTGGGCTCTGTTCTACATAAAAATTGTTTGCACAAACGTGCATTCTGAACACATTATCTGCCGCGACCTGTAGATTGTCTGAATATTTATCATAAACCGCTAAATCACTGGCACTGACTGAAACATTAACACCCAACTTTAACAGTGTCGCACTGATCTATTTCAGGCTCACCTGCTGAGAGAGTGCGATCCTGTTAAAAACTGCCAACTGCGTTGTTCCTACTCCGGGATTTCACTCTTAAGGAAGAGTTTGCGCATGTACCACATGTTGTCTGATCCAAGCCACCAGTTTACAACACCGTCCTGAGTCGAGTTGACATGCTTTATACCTCCGGGATATTCAAGCAGTGGGCAGCAGGGGGAATAATATGACCTCCCAAGGTTTCCCTCATTCATGCTTTCAATACCATCAAAGACCCAGTGCCTCGCATTCTCATCATCAATACCGTCAAAAGAAGGGGTCACCGTCCATTGATTTAGTTGGTTTTTTGTTAATATGGTTTCTGTTGTTATTTCATTTCCGTCATAATACATTTCCCCTGTTACCCTGAAAGCATTATTGTGTAAGCGAAGTAACTCAGAAAATGTACCTGTCTCAGGCGATCCAAAATTGTTATCGGAGAATAACCTTACCCATTGTTTTTTGTTTTCATCATAAAAAAGTGCAATTTTTGCTGTTAGTTTAAAGAAATCATTTTCTAGAATGCTCATTGCCTCCTCTGTTTTTCCTAGATTCTTTAGTCTATTAATGGCATCATCTCTTTCTTTGGCGGTTTTCTTGAAATCATCGCCCATCATTGCGGTAACTACAATAATTCGTTCATTAATGTATAAGCTATGAATACGTCTCTGTTTTGGCATGTCAACTTTTACCCATCGTCTGGACAATCCTTTATAACCACATTTTTCATATACCCAAAACTCTTCACGCTCATTTTTCGATGATCGGATCTCCAGACTATATCCGTCTAATGAAAAAAACGGAGTGCTCCATAAATTTACTGCTGAAATCGGCTTCTGGTTCAGTACTCGCCATACGCCATTGTCTGAATCACATACAAAGACTGACAAAGCACCTCTGATACCTAATAGCGGACTATATAAAATCATCCCATTACCTAAAGGTGAAAAATTCCAGATCGTTTTATGGCTAGCATGGTAAGCATAATATCGCATTTTCGGGGTCATTAACGCTTTCCATTCAGTATCTGATTTAGCATAAACTTGTACAAATCCACCCTCATCATTATCATTATCTTTAGCCACAAGAAGCAACTGCCTGTCTGGCGACATTCTTACACTGGACTCAGGGCCAAACGTCAATTGAACTGCCTTATCAATGATATTGTCGGAATGTTCTTTATCTTTCAGAAGTAATTCGAAACCATCCTCCGTTTTAATGTAAACCCTCAAACACTGTCTTTCCTCAATCAGTTCGTTGCTAAATAATGCACGGACAAAATCTTTCCCTATGCAGGCAGGCAAATCCTGTCCCTGCGCTGAGACTACCGGTGTTGAGATCCATGCGTATTGATCGTTAAAAAGACAAAGTGTTCTTGCTTCCCTATTCTCCTGTATCAGTGTAAGCAGCATGCTTCTTGAGTCGTGTGAGAAATAACATCCTATTATTGATGTATTGCGCTCTATTAGTGTACAAGGGTTAATCATCCGCCATTGTGTCTTATTATAAAACATTTGGTATAAATGCGTTACTGGCTCATTACTCACCTCATCAATACAGGAAATAAAAAGATACTGTTTATTTTTTGATAATTTAATTTCGGTAGCATTAGTGAATGATAAGAGCACTCTTTCAATGCGTTTTTTTTTGTAGTGATTGTCTAACACTAGTTCTATACCATGGTTTGCTTCCAAGTAGGCCTGCAGGTTTTTTTTCTCACAGGTGTTTTTTTTCATTAAGGAGCTAATTAAATGAGCATCTATGATTTTGGGCGTCCCCTTTACTTCGACCTGTTCTATACGTAGCCATTCATTATCACGCCATGTGAGAAAGCTCACCTTGCTAATTACTTTTTTCGTGCTGTGAATATCCGTGTATTTAAATTCGGAATTGATACGTAAAACCTTGGAGTCATCGGAAAAAATACATTTAGTGATAGAGCCGAAGATATATTCACAAATTAAGCGAGTAGATAATAGCGTTTCTGAATGACGCAGGCTGAGGGTATCAACCCTAACTGTTGGGTTAGAAAAAAAAACAAACCGGCTGTCAGGGCTAGACCAGCTTTTAATATCACCATTTCCCCGCGCCAAGCATAAAGTACCATACTCGAGCCTGTTTACTGCATTGTCATGCTGTTCGACACGAAACTGAAGAGCGCACAAGTCTTTTCCCCTCATGTTCATTAACTCTTTCTGTCCATTAAAGTGGACAGACTGTCGAAGAGAATGCCTAATGACCGTAGACTCAACAATTTCGTAAGCTTTCAGCCATTTTCTACAAACTTGACCGAGTTGCCAACGCCGGTAGGGATCCGTGTGCAGTTGCATCAGCCCCTGTATAACCTCTAAGGGCAGTGCCTCTATATTGGTTTTTGGATCTGAGGTTACGCTATCATTTCTGGGCTGAATAGCAGGGTATGTAGCCATTAACGGCGTAGTTTTGTGCATAGCTCTCTCCATAACTGTCCTATAGTGACATTAACTTTCGAATAATGAACTTAGAGACCGCCTTGTTATTTGATAGTTCACTGATAGAGGTTTTTTGTACAATATCTGTTGCTGCTAATGCATCAATTACTCTTATTGCCGACTATGTTTAAACTAAGTGTTGTTTTTCATGAATAAAAATCTGATCTAAAGCATTATTCTGTGAAAATACGGGTCTTTAAATATTGCTTCCAACTCCGGTGACGAGATAGATATTTTGTCCCCACGAAGCCTAAGGAACCTGCGAGCAAGTGACTTTAAAGAAATGCAGTGAATGACAAATCATTAATTCACTATTATCCAGCATGAAACTGACACAGT
>NZ_BAABFL010000365.1:0-9943 GCF_039540975.1 Kistimonas scapharcae | reverse complement strand
GCTAAAGCGAAACTTTGTCAGTGTCGTAGCTCTGGCTTGTGCTTTTGTCTGGTTACCAATGTGAAACGTCAACAGCTCCTAATTATTTCAACGCATTGTTGAACATTATGTATTTTCAGGGAGTAAAAGGTAAATCATGGCCGCAGATAGAATCGGACGTACTCCTATTGAAGTACTGCATGCAACACGGTTAAGAACTGAGCCCGGCTATGATCCATATGCTGAGTATGGGTGCTGCTTTACATTCTGGAGATTGACCGTATGGCCAAAGATTAAAAGCTGCCTGCGGCGTATCAGGAATTGTCTATGTCGCTGTCTAGGCCTTGATAACCGGAATATTGAAAGGGCCGAGCCCCCACCTTTTATGCCAAGACCAGGCGCAGAGACAAGACGACCTCCTATACCAAGACAAGCTGGCATGAGAGATGCTCAAAGACGAGAACCATTCCCGCAATACCCTGACCCTGCCGCCGGATATAGTAACAAAATAGTTCGAGAACATCAAGATCAATACTATTCAAGCCATGCGCCAAGGCTATCTCAAACCGATCAAAACCTAATAAGTGAGATAAGATCGCATGTAATAGCACAAAACGATTACCTGTTACTCTTAGCCATCGCTATTCTGGAAAATGGCAGTACATCTGACAATGATGACTACATTTCTGAACTACAAACTCTCATAGCAGACAATCCAGAACTTGGGGTAAGAGCCAATGGGTTTCTTGCAGCACTACTTAGCCAAAACAAAGGACATCAGCGCCAAGAGGCCATAAAGCTGTTAAGAAAAGAGAGAGACACTGTTTTGAATGCCCAGAGTGAAGTTGCGAATGCCCGCCGCGACTGTATCGATAACGATACGATAACACCAGCACCAATAATAGCTAGCCGCCCAGCCCGCCCGAGTGCACCGTCTATAGAAATAGAACCATACCCTGAACCGCCTGCAACTGCATTCGCTACAGGGTTACATAGAGAAGTGTCACCCTACGATGAAGAAATACAACAATACATCGATGAAATGCAGCAGTTTGATCATGATCCTTATATAAACCTTGCACTTTCAATATTAATAGGTGATGAAAATGCAATTGACCTACAGCTGGTTCGCATACAGAACACAGGGACTGACTACATCAAAGCTATTGAATATTCCCAGAGTGACGCTGAAACTCTCTTCGTTGCAGCAACTCACAGCACCGATAGGGCAACCCAAGTGCAAGCAGCATTAGCCTTTCTCAAAGACTGCCAAGCACTTTATAGTGCGACAGAAGCAAGCAAAATGGACCAATCCGCAACTGAAGCCAATGTAGCTGAGACTCATGTCGTAGACGTAGACGTACACCGACCTCAAAGTGAAGGCAGCTCGACCCCTGAAGAAGCAGCCTCTTCTCAGCCAACATCTTTAGAGGATGACGATGAAAAATCCATGCCTATCCCTAACACATTTAATCCTGATGAAAACAAAAATACTATTTACAAAAAAACCAAACGTTTCCTCGACAAGATACAGGTTAATGACGAGAAAATAACAACAGAAATTACAGATAATTATTTTGATCTACAAATCAACACTGCAAGAAACCATAGAAGAGAGGCTCAACTCCAAGCCAAATCACTAAGACAACGATTACTTGAAATCACTCAAGGGCAGTATGCGGATGAAATCGCTAAATTTATTGGTGATTTAATGAGAACCACCTCACTTGATTTTCAACACCAACTGCGAGTCTCACTTCTCCATGAAGTTGATCTTGTGCTAAGAGGTGCCGATGATGAAAACACCTCGAATACGGAAAAAGAAACTAAAGAAAGTGAAATAGCGGTTCCACCTGAAGCGCCTACCGGAGAAACAGATGAAGCAACGGGTGTACCAAATGCAGCAGAGACAAGTGAAGCCTCATTATCTTTTCATGCCCCCTTACCAGATTTAATTGAACGAGCCTTAAACAGATTAGGCACTAATATGTTCCCTTTTAATCGAGAACGCATTTACCAACTTATGGTAATTGGATTTATTCCTGATTACGTGATCAAAGCTATTGCAGAGGCTGCTGACATCAGCAGCTACCCAGGAATAATCGAAGATTACCTATCTTTATCGCAGGAATCACAATAGCAAAAATTATCATTAGCAAAAATAATCACATAAGACATGTCAATTTTTACAGATCGCTATGTCCCAAATCTAGGTTTGGATTTATTTTATCTCTTATACGCTGCTTTAAAACTTTAGCTTCCGGAAACCCACAATCGGCTTTACGCTCCCAAACCACATAGCCATCCACATCAATCTGGAAAACACCTCCGGTTCCGGGAATCAGGCGAACTTCGCCCAGATCCGTAGAGAACGTACTCAGTAGCTCCTGGGCCAACCAGGCAGAACGCAACAACCATTGGCACTGAGAACAGTATTGAATACTGACAACCGGACGCTGCATCCCACCTTCCCTCTACAGTTTATCTCTGGCTGCAAGCCTTATGGCCGAGAATGGTAGCGATCAGGATTCGCCACCACCCTTGCGGATGTAATAGTAAAACTTTTTCTCCCGCGCTTCATTGTTAATCAACTCATGTGACAGGAAGGCACAGAACTTGGGAATATCCCGCTGGGTTGACGGGTCGGTGGCAATCACCTCCACCACGTCCCCTTCGCTCATATCCCGTACCTTGCCGTGCAGCATCATAACCGGCTCCGGGCAGGTCAGGCCGGTGGTATCCAGGACATGGTCAATCACCAGGTCAGTCGGGGCAATGCTTGATTCAGTCATTCGTATCCATCAACAGCCACTGCCATCAGACGGTCACAGTGTCGCGACACACTCGATGAGCAGTCAATCATGAAACACCGGTGCATAGATGAACCGGTCATACTAAGATAAAAATACAGGTTATTTGTCCGTACAGAAACAGGGATAGCGGCTCATGATCAAAGTCATTATTGATCGCACCATCGCCGAAGGATTCGGCCCCCATTACGACACCATACTCCAGCAGTCTACTGCACTGGTCGAGAAAGCCCCCGGCTTTCTCGGCTGCGAGTCACTGAAAGACTGTAACAACCCCAACCACCGGATCACCTTCAGTCTCTGGGACAACGAGCACACCTGGCGGCAATGGCTTAAATCCGAACACCGCAAAGCGTTGCAGGCAAAACTGGACCCCATGCTCGTCTTCGATGAGAAAATCACCGTTCTGAAGCGCTGACGGGCTCCACCTGGGTGCGGCAGTAGTTCCGGTATACCGGAACAAACGCTGCCGCCATACCGACACTTCTTGCCGCCATGAACAGCGTAAAGGCAAACCACAGACCGTGATTTCCGGATTCACGAGTCAGGTACCAGGCCGGAATAAAGATCAGTCCCGTCGACAGCACCATCAGGTTCTGCATCAGACCCGTTTTGCCCATACCAATATAGACACCGTCCAGCCAGAAACAGAGTACGCCCACCAGCGGCATGGCGATCAGCCAGGGGAGGTATTCGGCGGCCATCTTATCAAGTCCGTCAATATCCGTCAGCAGACCCAGTATATTCTGCCCAAATAGCAAAAATATCAGAAAACAGCCAAATGCCATGATGATTGAGCAGGCACCCGTTGCCCTGACCACAGACTGGAAAGTCGACCGGTTACGCTGACCACAGGCCTTGCCGACCAGCGATTCCGCTGCAAACGCAAAACCATCCAGTGCATTCGATATCAGCATCAGGAAATTCAACAACAGGGCATTGGCTGCCAGGGTATCATCACCCAACCGTGAACCCCATGCCGTAAATGTCGCAAAGGCTAACAACAGACAGAGCGTCCTGACGAACAGTTGCCGGTTGACCAGCAACAAACCCTGCATGGCCTCCAAACGGATCACCTCACGGAAACGGAAAGAACCGGGCAATGCCTTTAACTGCCCTGCAATCAGGTAAAGGCCTAGCATTAGCGTGCTGTAGTCAGCGACGACCGTCGCCTGCGCGACACCACCCGTTTTCATACCCAGTCCCAACACCAGGAACAGATCCAGCACAATATTGATGGCATTGGCAAAGGTCAGCAGAATCAGCGGCGCCCGCGCCATTTGAACACCCAGCAACCAGCCGAGGATGGCATAATTGGCGAGTACCGCCGGTGCCGAGAGAGAACGCGTCAGGAAGTAGGTTTCCAGCTCAGGCGTAATCAACGGTCCTGGCTGGTAAAAAGGAATCGCCGCAGAAAGAATCGGACGCGCCAGCAGTATCAGGATAAAACCAATCCCTCCCGCCAACACCAGGGACTGAACCAGAATATCGCGAACTTTCTGGCTATCGCCTTCGCCTGACGCATTCGCCACCAGCCCGGTGGTGCCCATCCGTAAAAAACCGAATGCCCAAAAGACAAACGTAAACAGGCTGGCGCCAATGGCAACAGCGCCTAGATAGGTTGTAGACGGCAAATGTCCAAGGACCGCGGAATCCACCAGCCCCAGCATCGGTACCGTAATATTGGAAAGGGTGACCGGCCAGGCAAATTGCCAGACCCGACGATAACTGACGTTCAAGGAGCCCCCGAAACCCGTTAATGGCGTGTTATCGTCGTCATACTAAAGAAGCACTAACAATATGCAATCCGTCTTTTATGCAGCCTGGTTCTGAAAAACGAATCCTCAGATGCCAATACAGATCACTGGGTAGATGAACCCATTAAATGTCGAGTTTGCCTCTGGTGATGTCGATTTGTAATGCTTCATTTCAGTTGATAGCCCGCCACCACTACCCTGCTGCCGTTCAAAAACAAAAAAGCCCTACACCTATAACCATAGAGCGACCAAGCAATCGCTATGATTCCAGCTTTGCATGAACGGTCACCTCTTCACGATCGTGATAGAGCTGCTTGATAGTGAGCGAACAATGCCGTTCAGCCTCAGCCAGACGGGACTGGATTTTGTCTATTGCCGCTTCCACTGCAGTAAAGCGCTGCTTCATGGGGAGCTTCAGGTTAAAGATCGCTTCACGACACCAACCGTTTACCAGCCAATCAGCCATACGACCCGCCGTGCGCGAGGGTTTATCGACAATATCGCAGACCATCCAGTTAACCGACTTGGCCGGCTGGAATAGGAACCCGTCTTCCTGCAGGTGGGTCACCAACCCGGATTCCATCAGATCACGATTCATCGGACCATTATCCACCGCCGACACAAACATATGACGATTGACCAGCTGCCAGGTCCACCCACCGGGCGCCGCGCCGAGGTCAACAGCTTTCATGCCCGACGCCAGACGGGTATCCCATTCGTCCCGCGGTACAAAAACATGAAACGCCTCCTCCAGCTTCAGAGTCGAACGACTGGGGGCCTCCTTTGGAAACTTCAGCCGTGGGATACCCATGGGCCAGGGGCTGTTATTCCCGGGGCGGGAAATCCCTGCATAGAGATTGCAGGAATCAATAAAAAAGAGATGAAGGCAGGGTTTACGGGGATCCTCTGTTTTGGTCAGAAGACCCGCTTTGCGTAAGCCTTGCCGCAGGGGATGGGCAAACTTACGACAGAATACCGAAAGTTCCTTCGCTTCATTGGTATCCGCCGTTTCCAGGCGAACTTCACCACATTGTGGTAAATCAGCCAGTGCCGCTGTCAACGCGCCCACCCGATCCTTCATGGGAAGATCAGCAATCATTTCACCAGCCGCAACCCATTGCCGAGCAAACACCAGTCCGGAGAAACGTTGTTTCTTCTGAATCTGCAAGGCACCGTCAGGCTCGTGGGAAATAAAGGTGACATACCCGGCATTTTCACGGGTTTTCACATAACCATAAATACCCAGCCGGGCGGAGACCGACTGGATCTCATTCGCACAGTCAGACTCGAAACCCGGGCGGCAGTAAAGCAGAAGATGATTCAGCGTCATGTCAGAAACAGCGGTTGTAGCGTCCAGAAAAGGCGCCACAGCCTACTGGCTTCGAATAAATTCAGCAACTTTTTCCGCGGCTATTGTCAGGTATTCATCATGGGTATGACCGGACGCCTTGCGTGGCTTCAGGTCATGGTTCCCATCCGGCAGCCATTGAATATCCAACTGAGAGGGTAACCCATAACCCTCAACCGTTTCCCGGTTGCCCATGGCATCGCGGTCACCCTGGATAATGCGAATCGGCACGGGAAATTCCATTAAATGCTCAATACGCGGTTTGTCCATTTTACCTGGCGCATGGAACGGGTAACTCAAGCACGCGACACCGGACAAACCCGTTTCAAGCACTTCTGCAGCCAACAGGGTTGCCATTCGTCCTCCCATGGACTTGCCACCGATAAAGACAGTTTTAACACCCGTCGTCTCCCTGACCTGAGCAATCACATCTCGCCAGGCCTGCAACAGCACCGGCTGGCGATCAGGCGGCCGCTTCTTCCCGGTGTGACGACGCTCCTGCATATAGGGAAACTCAAACCGGACGACAAAAATCCCCTGCGCAGCCAGTCGCTCTGCCATGGTATTCATAAAATCACTGTCCATCGCGGCGCCGGCACCGTGGGCCAGTATCAAGACCGGTGACTGTCCGTCAGCCTCACCATTCCAGAGCCAGTCTGTTTTTTTCACTTTTTTGAACTCCTGTTGAGCCGCGACAATTCAATGAACGCAGGAATCAGGTAAAGTATCGAATTTTCGTCTCTTAACGTTGCGGATGCGCGAATGACAACACCCCAATCAGGCATTTTGCCGGAAGCCAACAACAACGCTACCTTCATCACCCTGCTGATTAACAATGACGCTGACAGTATCGAGACCATCCGTCGTACTGTCGCGGCCATTCCCGCGATGACTGCCGAAATGGCACAGCAACAGCCTGACAGCCAGTTGGTCAGCACGGTAAGCTTCGGCGCCCATGCCTGGGATACCCTGTTTCCTGAAACCCCTCGCCCGGAACATCTGGCGCCTTTCAAGGCCCATAAAAATGGCCTGCGTCAGGCACCGTCTACACCGGGCGATATCCTCGTGCATATCCGTTCCGAGGGCAAGGATGTCAACTTTGACCTGAGCCGTCAGATTATGGGTGAACTGAGCGACAGTGTATTGGTTGAGGAAGAAGTCCACGGCTTCCGCTACCGGGATTCCCGGGATATGACCGGCTTTGTCGATGGCACCGAAAACCCCCAGGGAGAGGATCGCGCGGAAGTGGCACTGGTCGGCGACGAAGACCAGGCATTTACCGGCGGTAGCTATATCAACTGCCAGCGCTATATCCATAATATGGGCGACTGGGAAGCCACACCGGTCGAGCAACAGGAACAGATCATCGGTCGCACCAAGACCGATAACATCGAGTTCACCAGCGAGCAGAAGGCGCCGACCGCGCATATCAAGCGGGTCAGCATCAAGGAAAACGGTAAGAGTCTGGAAATCCTGCGCCACAGCCTGCCTTACGGTGACAGCAGTGAATGTGGCCTGTTCTTTATAGCTTATGGCAAAAGCCCAAGACCCTTTGACCTGATGCTGGAGCAAATGATTCACGCAGACCGCCATGGTCACTACGACCACCTGATGAACTACACCCAGGCTGTGACCGGCTGTGCGTTTTTTGCGCCTTCAGTCGCTTTTCTCGAAAGTTTGCAGTAATCAATCAAGAAAAAGCCGCAACTGATACTGCGGCTTTTCCCTATCAGAACAACAATCCGTTTGTTCATTTATTCTTGTAGCATTGGCTTATCCGTAATCAAACCTTCAATCGTTCGGGTAGGAAAAGCAAAATCAGCGTCAGCCTGATGAATCACCTGACCCGCTTTCAATAATATCTGCTGTTTAACTGCACGATACTCGACCAATGCCGTCGTTCGGGTAAAGCAGTCAATTAACAGGTCAATGGTTGATTCACCATATTGACTGAATGATACCTGCAGGATTCTACGGTTATCAATGCCGGGATGCTGTTTGAGATAACCCTCTATCTCAGCGGCAATAACTTCCAGTTTATTCAGATCATCGTAACGAAGGCCAACCGTCACCTGAATACGACGGTTATCCATTCGTGAAAAGTTCTCTACCGCATGGCTGGTAAACAGGGCGTTGGGAACATACACCGGCTTTCGGTCCGGTGTCCGAATGCGGGTTTGCCGCCAGCCAATAGCCTCCACTGCACCTTCAATGGAACCATTAACAAACCGAATACGCTCCCCGATATGGAAAGGCCGATCCAGATGAAGCATCAATCCACCAAACACATTGGCCAGCATATCCTTCGCCGCCAAACCGATGGCGATACCGCCTATGCCACCAAAGGCAAGAATACTGGCAATACTGTAACCGTGGGTCTGGAGAATCACTAAAAAGGCAATAATCACAATGGCCAGCTGCGCCATGCGTACACCGGCCTCAATAACACCGGCTCGGGCAAGCTGGTTGTCTGCCGGTACACTGGCTCTTAACTGTTTAACAAAACCCAGTAAAAACCAGGCAAGCAACACAATCACGACTGTCCGGCGGAGGGTTCTGCCAGCATCCAGCAACGGGATTGGCCAGGCGGTATTAAGAATCTGGAGTATCCAGGTAATACCAACAATCCAGATTAACCAGCGGGCGGGCGAACGGGCTGCCAGCAACATGGCACTGTCCCAGCCAACCCGTGAGCGGGCAAACCGCTTCTCAAGCGCGCCAAACAAGCGATGGACATACCAGCCGGCAAATCCCATCAGCAACAGAATAGCGACAATCTGTCCTATCCAGAAAGTGTGCTCACTGAGACTGCCCCAGAAGTTATAATCATCCGGCCATTGCATTCATTAGCACCTGCAGCAATCAGTCAAGACTTACCTGAACTATAGCCGCCTGCCGGAAAAGGGAGTATTCGCCGTTATTGTATTCGTTAATGCTATTCCAGTATTCAATGAATCGAATACGACACTACGGGTTAACTATCATTAACCGAATTGACTTAATGCATCAGCCAGTTGTTTATCAACATCATTAAATTTGGGACTACTCTTGCTCTCGTCTGCAGCCTTGTTGCCACGGTATGGCTGACGCTTGCCATGGTGATGAGACCGACGGCGCTGCGGCTTCTGTTCCCACGCCGGCGACGTCTCAGCCTGTTCTCCGGCAGGGGCTATGCGCAACAAACGCTCGAGACCACTGATATCCGAAAGCGACAACGAATGCCCCTGACGGTTTCGGTAACCATTCATGATGCGTTTGACATCATCAGCCAGTCCCAGTCGCTTGGTGGCGAACATCAGGGAAATCAAAGCGGACTCAGCATCTTCGACAACAACAATCGATCCGGCGAGATTAATTTCGAAACTCTTTTTATCCCGAGCATCAATATAAAACTGGTAAGGTCCGATCTCATTCAAGCTGGATAGAAGATGTCTGACAAAACGAAAATCCAGTTCTGCGTATTTCATTTATCTCACGGATTATCAAGACTCGCGCACATGATATCCATGACAAGGGGGGGCTGGCAATCAAAAACGGAGGAATTTATACGGTTTCATGCCCTGTTGAAGGTGCTGTATCAGCATTCTCCCCTCGGTGACAACGTAATCACCTCACAAATAACCGGTATATTACCCAACCCTACCTCCTTCTTTAATAGATGAAGAGGCGGGACAATCCCTGCCCATTCAACAGACATCCCCGATATTGAGGGGGATGACCATTACAGAAAAGACAGTCCAGCAGCCATTACCTGCCCGCTTCCCTTAATCATGCCCTGATACATACCCTTAGACAGCATCCGGCTCAATACCCTTCGAGCCACGCTCCAGTGCGGCCATCCAACCTGAGAATAGGCAAAGGCACCCTCCGGATGTAGTGGTGTAACTCGTTCGAATCAGACGAAAAAACTCGACTTTCAGTTATTAGTTTTTTATTAGCTGGTTTCGATTAGATATAAAATGTGAAACTTTAGGGGCTGTTGACGTTTCATTGAAAGCCTTGAACCAAGCCTGAAAATCCGCAGTATGTTGCTACCGCTCATGCTTTCA
>NZ_BAABFL010000364.1:0-9811 GCF_039540975.1 Kistimonas scapharcae | reverse complement strand
GGTCTCCCCATGTGAGAGTAGGTCATCGCCAGGCTTTAATGAGAAAACCCTGATCAGGCAACTGGTCAGGGTTTTTGCTTTGGGCTATTGAAAAACAATAACTACTGGGCTGGGTACATGAGAGCTGAGAAATAGCCGCCAGTATCACCTCCGGCCCAACACTCCACGCCGCTATCCTCGCATGATGGTATATAAGTTTTACACAATAGGCTGGGTTCCGAATCCTGTACGCTAATATCCCTGTGTAAATAACCATCCGGATGGAAAATACGACCCAGATATTGGCCCTGCATAGCGATAAATCCTTTTACGTGAATATTGCCGCCGACAGGATAAGATGGTGCATCGTTATTGTGTGAGTAGCAGGCAATAAAGCCATTGTTCTGATGGGTAAGAGAAATGACAGGCATGAATTGATTACGAATATAACTGTAATGTATTTGGTTATTTTCCAGGCTGTGGCTGAGTGTACTTGATATTAATGTAAAAAATGTAATAAATATGCTTTTTGAGACTGTGAATTTCATTCATTATTCTCCTCCTATTTCAAATAAAAAAGTATTTTCTAATTGATGCTTAAATCATTGTTCATAGATGTAGATTGTTAGAATCACTGATAGTTGCATTGCACTATCCAATTGTTGTTGATTCTTACTCTCTATCTATGGGGCGTTCTCTAATTAATGGATAATAGGAGAAGACTTTGGTTTAGCAAGAAAACAATGTGTGTCTACTTTATATATGGCTCGATGGGTAATGCCATCAATACAGACTCCATAAGTAAGAGAGTACTTTTATGGTGCTTCCTGTTTTTCAGAGTTCCTGGTTTGTAGTAACCGTGTTTGTTCTTGCGACACTTTATATCGCTTCAAGGCACGCTAAGCGTAGTTGTTCATTTGATGAATTTGCCTTATCAAAAGGTTATTTTGGGAATTTTTCTTTAATGACCAGTATTGCCGCGACAGTTATTGGAAGTGGTTTTTTGCTGGGTGTAGGTGAGAAAGTTTATTCTCAAGGATTCATCTATGCGATTTGTCTTTTCGCCGGCCAACCCTTTCAATTTCTGCTATTGGTCGGAGTTACTCCAAGATTAAGAGCTTTTCATCATTGCTTCAGTATTGGGGATATTCTCGAGCGCCAATATGACAGGAGAGTTCGTTATGCCTGTGGTATTTTATGGGTCTTATTCTGCATAGGTATTCTTACTGTTCAAATGGCGGCAATAGGTCGTATTGCTGCGTTGATATTGCCGATACCCATCTGGCTGGGGAGTATAGTTGGTGGGAGTATCATCATTGGTTATTGTTCACTCTGCGGAATTCGTGGTGTGGTATCGACAGATGTGATACAGCTGCTTTTGATCATCGTTGGTGTTTTTTTTGTTGTAATGGCTGGCATACATCATCTAGGTGGTTATGACATCTTTATCAGGCAGTTACACGCTGAACAGATCATTGGTTTGGCGGATCAGGGAGCCATCGGTGTATTGTCGCTGTTTCTCAGTTTTGCCGTAGGAGACTTTATGATTCCTCCGATGGTCCAAAGAGTGATGATGGCTCGTAGTCATTATCAAGCAGCTCTTTCTTTTTCATTTGCCTGTGTTTTGGTCGCATTAGTTGCAATTGGTGCAGGTTTTTTGGGGCTGCTTGCATCGGTCGTGAATCCTGACACATCTGTTCAGTCTGCAATTAATGAACTGTTAGTGTTGGTTCTTCCCGGATGCCTTGTCAGTATTGCCGTTTGCGCCATTCTTGCATCCATTATGTCAACCGCAGATAGTTTTTTAAATACAGCAGCAATAGCTGCTGTCCGTGATGCTTTACCGTTGTTTATCAAGAAGTATCAGCAGACTGAGTTACAACAGATTATGCTGATGCGCATGGCTGTGCTTACTATTGGTGTATTGGCCATGTTATTTAGCCTTTATAAGGGTGATTTACTGACCATAATGTTGTATGCATTTAATTTCTGGGGGCCAACGGTAGTTATTCCATTGCTTGGTGCACTGTTTTATCAAAAGCTGCCGTCCTGGCTCTTTTTCGTGCCGGCAGGCATTGGCTTATCAACAGCCTTGGTCTGGGATTATTTGGCCTTGCAGCATCAGTTTTACCTGAGTGGTTTGATTGCCGGTATGTTGGCCTGTGGCGTGGTTTATAGTGTCATGCTGGTGATTATCATGCGATGCACCCCCTGCCAGTTAATACCCATGCAGGGGGAGTCATACGATTAGAATTGTGGCAACCAAGGCTTTTGGGCTTCCAGCAATTCTTCAAACAGGTTATCGATCTGTTCTAGGGTGCAAAGGGCGGCGGTCAGCGGATCCAGTGCCAGGGCGTACTTGGCTGCCTGCTTATCGCCTTTGAGGGCCGCTTCTACGACCAGCTCCTGAACATTGATATTCGTTTTGTTGAGGGCGGCACATTGCGTTGGGAGTGTGCCGATCGTTTCCGGGTGCAGGCCTTTGCTATCGACATGTATCGGTACTTCAACGACACAGTTTGCGGGCAGGTTATCAATTAGCAGACCAGTATCCTGCTGGTTCGCAATATTGCCGTTAATGCGGGTTGGTGTATTGGTCAGCATGGCGTGAATCAGTTTGGCGCCATTGAGCATGTTTTCTTCAATTCTGAATGGCTGTTCCCCTGCCAGCTGCCGGTTGATCTCTTCGTTAGCCAGGGCGTGCACTTCCTGCTCCAGTGCCAGCAGATTCCAGCGCCTTGGTAGGAACTTATTGATCATGGCCTCATTCTTACGGAAATAGGGCACATAATCGGTCATATGCCAGTGGTTTTCCGTACTCCAGTAACCGAAGTGTTTGAGTATTTCGCAGCGAGGAGCGTCGTTTTTATAGACGGCAGGGTTATCTGGTAACTGGTGAATCAGGGGGTAGAGATCTTCACCTTTATGACGGAATTCCAGCATCCAGGTCATATGGTTGATGCCACCGAATCGATACTCAATCGCTTCGGGGACATCCTGGTACATTAATGCCTGCCATAACTCGGGGGTATGCGGATGATCCACCCAGGGGCCGACACCAAGATACCCTGCCAGCTGGGAAGCGGTATAGCGAACGCCATAACAGAGGCCAATACTGCGAATAGACGACGCTTGGCTAGCTGCCCAGGTCAGCGGAGCCAGCGGATTGGAATAATTGATAAAGAGCGCCTGCGGACAGACCGCTTCCATATCGCGGAGGATGGAGAGTACCGGCGGTATTTGACGTAAGCCACGGAAAATGCCGCCAGCGCCCAGTGTGTCGCCCACTTCCTGGCTGATGCCATAGCGCTGGGGAATTTCCATATCCAGCTTCCAGGGTTCAAGACCGCCCACCTGGATGGCATTGATCACGAAGTCGGCATTACGCAGCGCTTCTTTCTGATTTACCGTCATACTCAATGTGACGGGGACGCCGGCCTGTTCAATCATCAACCCAACCAGCCGGAAACTGCGCTCCAGAACCTGCTCGTTGATATCTTCCAGAACCACTTCTGTCGGTGGCAGATCTTTATAAGCAAACAGAGCTGACAACAGTTGACGCGTAAACATGGTGCTGCCGGCACCAATGACCGTGATCTTTTTCATAGCCTCCCCGCTGATAACGATTTAGCGACGGTGGGTCTTCATCAGGAAGGCATAGACAGAGACCGAAACAACAATAATCAGACCGTAAACCATGCGCGTCCAGAACCCGGAAAGTCCGACGGCAATGATACCGGATTCGATCATGCCGATGACTATGGCACCGATCAATGTTCCGAACAATGTGCCGGTTCCGCCGAAGACAGATGTACCGCCAATAAATATCGAGGCAAAGACCAGCAGCAGGTAACCTTCGCCCTGGGTTGGCCACCAGTTGGCCATTTCTAGGCATACCATGACGCCGACCAAGGCGCTGGTCACTCCCATCAGGGTAAACAGCAGGATTCGGGTGCGATCGGTCGGGATACCCATCATTTTGGCGGTATTGATGTCATCCCCGATAAAACGCACATTGTCGCCAAAGGTGTGCCGCTGCAACATGAGCCAGGCGACCACGGTCAGCACCAGGCACCAGATCGCCTGCATGGGCAGCCAGCCGAAAAGGCGACCGACCAGCAAATCATGCAGCCAGGTGGAGCGGACATCAATCAGGCTGATGGCGATACCGTCGGCAAGCACTGTTGTCAGTCCATACCAGAAAAACTGGGTGCCAATTGTGGCGATGATAGAGGGAACGCCGAGTCGGACAATCAGTAAGCCGTTAATCAGCCCTGCCATGCTGCCACCCAGCAGCGCTGCGACCATAGCTGTGAGACTGCTGCCCGTAGCCGTAAACACGACAGCAAAGAGATAACCGGAAAAAGCCATGATGGCCGGAAACGACATGTCCATTTCCCCGGATACAATCAGGAAGGTCAGCATCAGCGCCAGTATGGCCGGGAACGGAATACTGGTCATGAAGGAGGTGTAAATGCGCAGGGAGCCAAAGGTGGCCGGGCTTAACACCAGGAATGTCGCCCAAAGCACCAGCAGCAGGCCAAAGGTGCCCATCTGGAAACGGTAGTGGCGCAAAAACAGGGTCATGACGGGGCTCCGTTCCGTTGCAGGGTGTTTTCCCGGGCAATATTGATCAATGTGGTGCTGAGCTCTTCCAGGCTGATGGCACTACGGGCGTGTTCAGCCACAATTCTGCCGCGATCAACAAAGACAAACCGGTCCGCCACGTCGTAGACATGGGCCATGTTATGGCAGATCAGGATGCAGGAACGGCCAGTGGCCCGTATGCGACGGATGAAGTCCAGCACCTTGCCCACTTCGTGCAGGGAGAGGGCGTTGGTGGGTTCATCCAGAATGATGATCTCGGCATCAAAATGCATGGCGCGACCGATGGCCAGCCCCTGTCGTTCACCACCGGAAAGGATGCTGACATCAGAGTCCGGCGTGATGCCTATGCCGCGCAGGCCAATGTCCTGCAACAGTCGTTGGGTAATCAGTTTTTCTTCCTGAACGCGGATAAAACCAAACTTATTGCGAAGGTGACGCCCGACAAACAGGTTTCTCCAGAGGGGCTGTTTTTCGCCGAGCGAGCGCTCCTGGTAAACGGTTTCGACACCAAGCTTTCGGGCCGTTGCGACGTTATAACGGGAAAAATCAATTGCCTGGCCACTGATCTTTAGCGTACCACTGTCAGGCTGATGCAGGCCGGCCAGTATCTTGATCAGGGTCGATTTACCTGCGCCGTTGTCGCCTACAATGGCGACGACTTCACCGGCATTCAGGTCGAAATCGATGTCTTGCAGTGCATGCACGCCATTGAACCACTTGTTCATGCCGCGCATTTCCAGGCGTTTGGTCATCCGGAAACCGTCTCTTTATCCAGGGAGTCAGGCCAGGCGCGCAGCGGATCTGCGCGCCGGTGAGTATTAACGAAGGCCTTGCTTGGCCAGTGGTGCGATCAGGTCAATATTGTCGCGGCTGATAAAACCACCGCCGGTATTGATGTTCAAACCGGAGAAACCATAGCGCTTGGTCAGGACAACCTGCAGAACAGGGAGGTAGCCCTGCAGGAAAGGCTGTCCGTCGCCTACCAGATCAACGTAACCACTCTGGATAGCTGCTGCGGTAGCTGGAGACAGGCTGAAGCCGGCTGCGAAGATCTCATTCGGGCCGACCCCGGCCGCACGCAACAGGTTTTCCAATTGGCCAGTCAGGGCGGCGTGATCGATCAGTATCATCTTGGTATCAGGGTGACGGGAGAGATACGCTGTCATCAGTGGCATGCCTAGGGTAGGGTCTTTATCCAGTTCAGCGCTGATTTCCATGTAATCAACCTGCAAGCCGGCGTCTTCTAGTGCTTCAATCATGCCGACGGTAGAGAGTCCTCGATTGGGTTTACTCTTCAGTCCCCAAACCAGTGCGCGTTCACCGGCTTTCATGGGGTGGCGGCGCAGGGCTTCCTGGGCCAGCAAGGTGCCGCGGCTTTTGTTATCAGTGCCAGCGTAACCAAAACCTTCTGCTTGGTGCTCTGCCATCAGGCGCGGCAGCTCGGTATCGCTGCTAGTGACGATGATGCCGCTGTCTTGCGCTTCATCAATTAGTGCTTCGTACGCGTCATCCCCGGGGTGACCCATCACCACCAGACCATCGGGTTTTGATGCAATGGCACGGTTGGCGTTTTCGATCATTTTCTGTGGGCTCCAGTCGGAGTACAGGAACCGGATATCACAGCCGAGATCTTCACAGGCCTGCTGGGCACCATTTTGTACAATCGTATTGTAAGCGCCACCTACGGGGCCGCCGGTATCAAACCAGATGCTGACGTTTTCTCCACTGCGGGTTGCTGCCAGAGAAACACTGGTGTTGAAGGATGCAAGCGTGACGAGAGTCAGGGCCAGAAGTGTTCGAATTCGCATTGTTTGCCTCTGAGTCGGTGATGATGTGGTGTGACTGGCGTTTGGAACCGCCTTATAGGTGTAGAGGCCGGTATCCTACTGGGCAGCTTTTGTCTGGGGTATCAGCAGTATCCGCACGTTATGTCCGCTGCGAGGCTGAATGGATGTTTGATGTTGCTGGTTATTCGTATCTTTTGAGGATGGGAAATAATTTTTCTCGGCGAGGGTTTGATAGGTTTGAATCAGAGAAATCCGTACGTTGTCATTTAAATATTCTTAAATTGCATAGAGTGCTTTGAATACCCGACTATAACAACAGCCATATAAATAAGGTTGTTGCTATAGTCGGATTGATACTTAGTGCGTTATTGGAAGCTTATAGGACGCCATATTCGACAGTGCTATGACCAAAGGCTGTGAGAAAACGGTTATGAACGGTATGAAGTGTTTCATTAGCCTTCTCATTCCACGCTGATCCGCCCAGATTGATAGTCATGGCAACACCATTACGGGCACCATAAACCATTCCTTCCATCGTCCGTCCAACAGCAAAAATAGCACCTGGTATGAGGCCGACAGTAATGGCGGTTACAAAGGCTGCAGCGAATGCCAAAGGTTTATTCGTATCAGCGAGTTTGTTGTAAACTGCCTTGACTACCTTGGATTCCCCTTCAACAAAACCACTGGCGAATCCTAGTAGTGTATTAAATACGATGTTACCCGGCACAATCACGGCGCCTGCCAGTAGTTTGCCTAAACCGACAAATACTGTCTTTACCTTACGTGCACACGTCGCTCTGTCAGGGCAACAGCCGCCTTCGGCTCTGCGGTGTAAGAAACCTCTGATGCCACTGGCTACTCCTGTATGGTGTCTATTAAACGAAACGCTTTCCATATCGGCATCTTCATGCGACCGTTGGTTAGAAAAGCCGGAACCACCGTATGTTGCACTTGGACTGGTTAAATCATAACTTGACATGTTGTATTACTCCTTGAAAGTAAGCTGGATAAAAAACGCTGCATTTGTTTTAAACGCAGTAGTCCTTTGGATTCTTGGGTAAATACAAAGTTCCGTGCTGGCTATAAAACTGATGGCCGATTCGGCATGTCGATAAAAAAACAGCGATTGATTGTTGGTTTTGTTATTGGGGCTTGCTGCATTGTTAGGTAAACCAAGCATGAGTTGCTTGACCGAGGTTGTCGTATGGCACGCTATAAAACGGGTTTTGGTGAGCGCTCTTTTTTGTCACAATAACCTGAGGAAATGGATGCATATGACAAAAGAAGAGTGAAACATGCCAAAACTGCTGATGCGATTTCTGACTGTCCTGCTGCTGCTACCCTTGTTTGCCCAGGCGGGCGAGAAGTTTGAGGAGGGAAAGCACTACATCCGCCTCAGCCAGCCTATCCCCACCAGTGATCCGGCCAAGGTGGAGGTCATGGAGGCTTTCTGGTATGGCTGCCCCCACTGCTACCAGCTGGAACCTTATATCGAGCCTTGGGCCAGAACGCTGGCAGACGACGTGAACTTCCGTAAAGTCCCCGCGCTTTTTGGCAAGGAATGGAAGGTGCATGGACAATTGTATTATACCGTCCAGGCGTTGGAGCTTGATGCCAACAAGGTGGATGCTGCCATCTTTCATAGCATTCACCAGGAAAACCGGCGCCTGAACCAGCCGGATGCCATGGCAAAATTCCTCAAGCTTTATGATGTATCTGAAGAGCAGTTCACTAAAGCTTATAACTCCTTTGGCGTACGTAACCAGTTAAGGCAGGCGGATTCACTGATTCGTGGTGCACAGCTTACGGGTGTCCCAGCCCTGGTTGTGAATGGCAAATACCGTATTTCTGCCCGGGAAGCCGGCAGCGCCAAGGCCATGCTGGAAGTGGCCGATTTCCTGATCAAGAAAGAGCGTCAGGCGCTGAAGCCCAAGGGGTAGTTCAGCACCTGCTGGTGAGTCAGGCAATGGTAGGGCTCACCCTTCGATCAGTTGCTCTACCGCTGTTTTGACATCCTTGGGGATAGCACGCATACGGGGCCATGAGAGCTTGTGGTTCCCGTCATCATCCACATCCATATGAGCCGTTTTGGCGCCACCGGTCTGCCGGTCAAGTACTCGTATGCTGAATTCAGGCGTTTGACCGTCCGGTGTGTTGTCATCCAGCTTCAGGTAAACCGCCCAGGATTTATCCTCTGACTCCCATTGGGGGTGTTCGAGCACCTGCAAGTGTTGAATGCTTTCATTCAGCTCCTCAAGCGCCTGGCGCAGAGCGGCTGTTTCTTCCTGCTCGCGTTTCAGTTTGCTTTTGAGCAGGGCCATCTCATTCTGTTTGCTGCGGTTATCCTCCTGAAGGCGTTTGATCTGGGTTTTCAGACGCTTCGGGTTATCCGCCTGAAGGGTTTTGAATTCGCGAATCAGCTGGCGGTTCTCTTCCCTGAGTTTGATGAGCTCGCTGGCATCGGCCTGTTGTCCGGGGGCTGACGGTTCGCTCTGGCTAATCGATGTCATGGTTCTCTCCCGAAAAAAGCCCGGAATTTTACCAAGATGTCTGAGCAATGCGTGTCAGGGAAAAACACAGTGGTTTTTTTGCGGCATGTCATTTACAGGGCTGTGAATGTTCTGCCGTGGTCAGGCATAGTATGATCCCTCACCATGGCTGCGATCGTTTTTCATCTGGAAAATGCGACTGAGTATAGATCGTCGGCAGGCGGCTTGTCTGACGGATTGATGCTTGTGCCTGATAGGCAGCCCTAGACTAACAATAATGAAATGGTTGTTCTGGAATGAATCTGTATCTGCGCTTTTTGACCCTCATCCTGAGAATTATTTTCTTTCGTCGTTCACATACCAGAAAACCCCTGGAAGCCAGTATTCAGTCGTTTACCGTCTGTCCACATGACTGCGATATCAACCTGCATTTGACCAATGCCCGGTATTTCAGCTTTATGGATCTGGGCAGAACCCTCCATATGGCGGAGTCCGGTTTGCTGAGGTTGACCCTGCAGAATCGATGGAAACTGATCGCCAGTGCTCAGGAAATCGCCTACTTCCGTGAGCTGCCTCCTTTCCACAGGTTTCAACTGCAGACAACATTACTGGGATGGGACAACAAATATTGCTATTTTGAGCAACGTTTTGAAAGAAATGGCCGGATGTATTCGCTTGGACATTCCCGGGTTGCCATTGTCGGTTCAGGCAAGGTACTTGACCCGGGGCAGGTGATGCGTACGCTGGATCCCGAATGCCTGGTCGGTGAATTGCCTGATCAGATCAAGGCATGGAAGCAAATGCTGTCGGTCAAGCGCCAGGCATTTTCCCGGGACTAATTATGCCATGTTGTTGGAGCCCCTAAGGAACCTGCGATTAAGTCCCCGATAATAAGCTAATCTCCTCTCAGCCCTTGCTGGAGATTAGCCATGGACCAACAGCTCAGCT
>NZ_BAABFL010000363.1:0-9710 GCF_039540975.1 Kistimonas scapharcae | reverse complement strand
GAATCAGGGGATTTTATACGAAAAGACTTGGGCTCTGGGGTTTTCAGGCCGATTTCTTAGCTGTGAACTCGCGGATTCAGGAAAGATAGTCAAACTGTCCTAGTGCATGAACCCCATGAGTGTCCTTTCCGAACTTACTCAATTGAAGAGTTTTTTTATTACACAAAACAAGGAAACCCTGTCTTTAGCAAGAATGTAGATACGAATAAAATCAAGTGCAGATGGGTGGATGAGGGTGGAATTCCAGCGTATGAAGAGGTGGATTTTGTCACCTTTGAGTAGTATTCAGATCTGGAGCGGATCAGCAGCCTGGATGGCGCCTGCGAGGCACCACAATCCCAGACGATGCTGACCGGGCACTGATACGCCTTTCCACCTACCCCTCATACGACAGTGACAATGTTCACGCATTGTCACTGTTATTCAGCCTTTTTCATTCGGTCATTACCTAGTGCACTGGAACCATCGTCTTTGCTAAGTTGGTGTCGCCTGGGAATAACTGTAACCACGAGGCATGTACTGATCATGACCATGCATACTGACAACAATCGTCGTATCGAAGCCGTAAAAGCGGCCTGCATGGTTATATCTGGACTTTTCTTTACCATCGCTATCTGTGGCTTTTTCTTTTTTAGCCAGATCAGGCTGATGGTCTAAAATAACGACTGCCGGCCTGATCTGAAGCGCCGGCATGCTGAACTCTCACCAGAATTCTCTCACCCGGCCTCCAGACAGTCCGCCAGTCCCGAAAGGGGGTGTACTGTGAAACGCAATGATCTGCTCGCTATCTGCCTGGCGATTTTCTCCATGTTTCTTGGGGCAGGGAATATTATTTTTCCACCGATTGTCGGCCAGCAGGCAGGCGAATTTATCCTGCAGGGCGGACTGGGTTTCATGGCAGGCGATATTGGCCTGACCCTGTTAACACTGATCGGCGTCGCCATGGCTGGAGGCCCTGACAAGGTCACCCGTGACCTGCCAGCCTGGGCAGGAAAAGCCTTTTGGATAGCGCTGTTCGCCGTCATGGGACCCGCCTTCGTTGTGCCCAGAAGCGCCCATGTTGCCTACGAGATCGGGCTGCAGCCTTTTATTGGTAACCCGGGCTCACTCACCCTGAACCTATACGCTGTCGTCTTTCTGGCCATTGCCTGCTGGTTTGCAATCAACCCCAGTCGCCTGGTTGTTTCTGTAGGCAAAAAGATGGCTCCCCTGCTGTTGTTGATGTTAACCGTGATTGCCATTGCAACCCTCTGGCAGCCTCAGGGTGGTATTGAAGCGGCGACCGGCGCCTATGCAAGCAATGCGTTCTCAGAAGGAATGGTACAAGGTTACCTGACCATGGATGCCCTGGGACCACTCTGCCTGGGTTGGATGATTGCGCAACTGTTGAGAAACCATGGTGTGCGCAGTGACCGGGATATTGTTCGTTATAGCGCCATGGTGGGTCTGTTCGCGGCCCTCGGAATGGCATTGGTCTACAGCGCCCTGTTGTACCTTGGCGCCACCAGCCATGGTGTTGCACCGGAAGCCACCAATGGCGCTCACATCCTGACGGCTTACATTACTGCACTGTTCGGCACATCCGGTACACTGATCATGGGTATTATCATTACTCTGGCCTGCCTGACGACCGCGATCGGTACGCCCAGTGCCTGCGCCGAATACTTCAACACCATTGGCCCTCGTTTCACTTATCGCCAGTACATCATTGTTATCTATCTGGTTGCCGCTCTGGTTGCCACCCTTGGACTGGAGCAACTGATTGCGGTTTCCATTCCAGTCATGGTGATCATATATCCGCTGGCCATTGCCCTGACCGTCGTTGGGATGGTGCGCCGATGGATCAAGCATCCCGTCTTGGTTACACGTCTGGTTGCTGCTACCACACTGTTGTTCGCAGTACTGGATGGGTGGCAGGCATCCGGATTAATGCCAGACATGCTTAATACCTGGCTGACTGACAACCTGCCATTGTTTGCCCAGCACATGACCTGGCTGGTTGCTGCAGGTATCGCCTTGATTGTCGGCGTACTTTACGGGCGCACGAAAGCACCGCAAAACACTATCGATATCGCGGCAAAGATCTGAGCTGCTGAATAACCTAATAAGCCGGGGAGCGTCGCTCCTCGGCTTTCAACCCTCAATCAAGGCTGTCCACAATAACGTTTAAACGATAATGACGTTTAAATCACAAACTGTTCACGACTGTTCAATCAGCCTGCTGATACGCCCTCTTTGACATGAATCGCAATCACCAAAAAAAACGATTGAACTGACAATGATCTGGCTCAGAACCGCTTCACTGCACACGGTGAAATAGACGCTAAACTTAGCAATTTTATTTCTCGGTCTCTGTGCCATGGGCACCATTGCAAGTCATCCAGTCCGCACCGGTTACGCACGTCGTGCGCTTGAGTCTCTGCTGTCAGGCAGCGGCATACAGTTTGATGGCACGAATCCCTGGGATATTCACGTGCACGACGCCCGCTTTTATTCCAGGGTCCTCAGACAACGCTCGCTAGGGCTGGGAGAATCCTATATGGATGGCTGGTGGGACTGCGAGCAATTGGACGCATTGTTCCACAAGCTGCTACAGCATCGCGCCGACCGGCTATCACATCGTAAACTTGGCTTTATCCTGGACTCGCTTAAAACTCGCCTGTTCAATCTCCAAAGCCGCCGTCGTGCATTTGATGTCGGTGAACAGCATTACAACCTAGGCAACGACCTGTTCTCCGTCATGCTTGATCCCAGTATGAGTTACAGCTGTGGTTACTGGAAAACTGCTACAACGCTTGCAGAAGCTCAGGAAGCCAAACTCCGGCTTATCTGTGAAAAACTGCAGCTAGCCCCCGGCATGACCCTGCTGGATATCGGCTGTGGATGGGGTGGACTTGCCGAATTTGCCGCCACCCATTACGGGGTAGAAGTCACGGGCATCACCATCTCCGATGAGCAGATGACTCTGGCTTGTGATCGTACACGACATCTGCCGGTTAGCATTATTCTGAAAGATTACCGTGAAATGGACGGACAGTTCGATCGTGCGGTTTCCGTGGGTATGTTTGAGCATGTGGGTGAAAAAAACTACCGATTGTATATGGAAACCGTCCACCGGTTACTGAAACCCGGCGGTTATTTCCTGCTCCACACCATTGGCAACAACACCACAACCCATGGCCGTGATCCGTGGATTCACAAATATATCTTTCCTAACGGTGAAATCCCCTCACCAATACAGCTGACCCGCAGTATTGAGCCATTGTTTGTTCTGGAGGACTGGCAAAACTTTGGCCCCGATTACGACCGAACGCTCCTTGCCTGGCATGAGAATTTCAAACACCACTGGCCAGAACTGAAGCCCGCCTACAATCAACGTTTTTACCGGATGTGGACGTATTACCTGCTGTGCTTTGCCGGTGTTTTCCGCGCCAGAGAATTGCAGTTATGGCAGCTGGTTCTGTCCCACGGCAAACGACCCAACCGATACGACGCTGCTCGTTAACGAACGCTGACCGTTAGCCAAAAACACTGTCATGCTCTTCAGCTACAGTGCAGAATACGTCCTGCGGTTGCTCTGCATCACGACGTACATCCGTCGTTTCGTGATAATAGGGATATTTCCAGTACAACAATCAGAATCGTTCACCATGCAACGCCTGTACATTCATGGCCGGGAGATCGTCATTGATACGGTCAAGGTCAGCCTGACGCTGTTTCGCATCATGATTCCGGCGCTTATTGTCGTCAAACTGCTGGAATTAGGGGGTTTTATCGAGATTCTTGCAACATGGATCAGCCCCCTGATGCAACTCATGGGCCTGCCGGATGCTGCTGGTCTGATCTGGGCCACAACGATGCTGGCCAATATTTATACAGGCATGGTCGTATTTTTTACCTTGCCGGGTGATGTTGGCTGGACCCAGGCGCAGGTCACCATCCTGGGCACACTGATGCTGCTGGCACACAGCCTGCCGGTTGAAATCCGTATTGCACAGCGGGCAGGCTGTCGTCTTCTTACACAGCTGGTACTACGCATTGGCGGTGCCATTGTTCTGGCGATACTGCTGAACCAGCTCTACCACTATGGCGGCTGGCTGGATGAACCGGTTACGCGTCTGTGGCAGCCCAGTGTTGTTGATGACAGTCTCAGCACCTGGGCCCTGACGCAACTGGAAAGCTGCTTCTGGATCACGATCACGATCATGGTCTTGCTGACGCTGCTAAAGATTCTTCGCGCTATCGGGGTTGAACAGGCTATCAGTTACCTCCTGCAACCCATACTGAAGGTGCTTGGTATCAGCCCCAAAGCCACCACCATTACGATTATCGGTATTACACTCGGGCTATCCTACGGTGGCGGTCTGTTAATTCGCGAAGCAGAAAGCGGGAAAGTCGATGCCGCCGATATTTTTGCAGCAATCAGTCTCCTTGGGCTTTGCCATAGCCTGATTGAAGATACGCTACTGATCATGCTGATGGGCGCAGACCTCTCGGGCATTCTCTGGGCAAGGTTGCTGTTTGCTGTCATTGTTGTCGCCGCCCTGGTCCGCTATCAGCAAAAACGCAGCGAGGGATTCAGTCAGCGTTTCCTGGTAAAACCACCCAAAACAGGCTTATAACGTGTCAGTTGGCAGCTTCAACCAACCTGTCATAGGCTGACGTAGTCTTTTATCAAGGTATTGGCAATGGCAGTTAAGCAGTACAGCCGCCTTCTCCTTGGAATCTTGGCAGCGCTGATGGCCATGCAGGTCATGACAGCCTCTGCCGAGACTCCTACCAACGGCATCATGAACCTGGCGCCTCCCAGTGTTCGGATGATCAGGGATTCCATGGAGCGGGTTCAAAAAGACCCAAATCGTTCAGAAGAGAACCGGACACAGCTTACAGAGCTGTACCAGCAAACCCTGCAATACCTTCAGGAAAGTGAAGAGAACAGTGCAACACTGGCCTCGCTTCAGAAACGCTTGCTGCAGGCCCCTGCAGAGCTGATCAAACTGAAGCAAGAACAGAAAGCATTGCAAACGCCCACAAATATTGAATTACAGGACGATTATAGCCGTCTGTCTCTGACAACTCTTGAACGACAGCTACAGGAAGGTCAGGATCAACAAAGAACGCTTCAACAACAATTAAGCCAGCTCAATGAGCAAATCACTAATGAGCAGGCACGCCCTGATACCTCACAAACCCAAATCGATGCCATTGGTACACAGCTGGTATTAATGTCTGATGAACTGGCAACACTGTTAAATAAACAGGACCAGCAACCCTTTCCCAAAACACGTCAGCAGATGTTATTGGCCAAGCAGGCAGCACTGCAAAGCAAAAGCCAGTTACTGCGTCAGGAGATACTGGCCAGCAGTACCATGCTCGACCTGATCACTCACCGTCGGGACCTGGTACGCAAACAACTGCAGATTCTCAACAACCAGATTGCACTGATGCAGTCTGAGGTCAATCGCAAGCGCCGTCTGGTCACTGAAGAAACCATCGCTCATATCAGCAAAGTGACCGGACAGGATAACCCGCTGCTGGCAGATCAGTTACGACTGAATGCCGGGCTTGGGCAAGAGCTTCTGCAGCTGAACGATCAGCAGTCCGAGCTTCAGCAGGAAGATAATCGCATTAAAGATCTGCAAAGGCGTATGCAGGATCTGCAACAAACGATCGAACAACAAACCGCCGTTTTGGAAAACAATCCACTGCTGGGCAAAATCCTCAGGGAGCAACAACAGGCGTTGCCCAAGCTGCGACTGTACGACGATATAGATACCACTATCAGTGATATACGGCTTAAGCAGTTCAGTTATGGCGAACAGAGACAGCGACTCAGCGATCCGCAGGCCGTCATTACCGCGCTCTTTCTGGAACATCAAATTCCAACCGATCAACAGGTCAGCCTGCGCAGGGCCATTGCAGATCAACTTCAGACCCGCAGGGATCTGCTGGATCGAATCCAGCGGGAACTGGGTACCCTGCTCTCTATCGCCATTGATCTGAAACTGAACCAGAAGCAACTCCAGCAAAGTAGCCTGAAACTGGTCAAGTCACTGGACGATCAATTGTTCTGGATACCCACCAACCCCCCACTGGATACGGACTGGCTGAAAACCATACCTGCCGATATTCATGATCAGATTACGGCGTTGAATACCGGAAATATTCTCCCGGCTCTCTTACAGGGCGTCCACAAGCGTATCCCACAAACCATCATTATTCTGGCGATCGTGATGATTCTGGTGATTCGGCGAAATACCATTCAACAGGCACTAACCGACTTATCCGGCAAAGTCGGTGACGTTCGCCATGACAGCATCTGGGTCACACCCCAGGCCCTGTTCCTTGATGCGCTGCAATGTGCCATTCCTCCACTATTGATCACGCTGTGTGGATACCTGATCAGCAGAGCTGGCGGAACCTACGACAGTCTTCGTGAAATGGGAAAATTGCTACAGATCACCGGAGGATTCTGGTGGGTGTTGGCCTTTGCCACACGCTTACACCTGCCGGGTGGGATTGCGGAAACCCATTTCCGTTTACCCGCAGTTTTTAACCAGAAACTCTACCAGGTGCTTAACCTGACCCGCTGGGTCATGGCACCTCTGATCCTGTTGGTCCCCATGCGGGAAATCAATGACGTGATCAGTCAGCTGCTGACCATGCTTGGCTGCGGATCACTCGGTATTCTGTTGTACCGGTTATATCAGCAGGTCCCCAGTCTGTTTGGTTTCCGCTTTCTGGATAGTCTTATCTGGCTGTTTTTAATTGCTACTCCACTGGGACTGATCATCCTGATTTTAAGAGGGTACTACTACACAACGCTTGTCATACTCGGCCATCTGGTCATCAGTCTGTTTGTGATTGGCGTCTGGGCTTTGTTAAGGGCGGTTATCAAACGCGGCATCTATGTGGCCAGCCGTCGGCTGGCCTTCAGTCGTGCATTGAGTCGTCGCGAAGCCATGCGTGAGGACCGGGAAGTGGAAATTCCCAACCTGGATCTCGAAACCATCAACCGCCAAACCATACGCCTGCTCAATGCTTTCATGATTGCCCTGCTCGTGCTACTGCTCTACTGGGTCTGGCAGGACATGATCACCATTTTTTCCAGTATTGAAGCCATTACAATTACCACCACCGGCATGAAAAGCGACACCTGGCAGCTGGGCGATATCATGACGGCCCTGTTGCTGATACTGGTGACCATGGTACTGTCACGAAACCTGCCGGGATTACTCGAGATTGCGGTACTGTCACGCCTGCAGTTATCTCAGGGATCAGGGTATGCGATCAGTACCCTGCTCAGTTACTCGATTACGGCCATCGGTGTTCTCAGTGTTCTATCCACATTGGGCGTCAGCTGGGACAAGCTACAGTGGCTGGTTGCTGCTGTCGGTGTCGGGCTGGGGTTTGGTCTGCAGGAAATCTTTGCCAACTTTATTTCCGGCATTATCATTCTGTTTGAACGACCGATTCGTATTGGCGACACGGTCACCATCGGCTCACTCAGTGGTACAGTGTCACGCATCCGGATCCGGGCTACGACGATTACGGACTGGGATAACAAAGAGATCGTTATCCCCAACAAAGTCTTCATTACCGACCAGCTCATTAACTGGACGCTCAGTGATCCGGAAACCCGTGTCGTTATCATGGTCGGTGTTGCCTACGGCTCCGACCTTGCCAAGACCCGCGAACTGTTACTGCAAGCTGCCGATGAAGACCCGCGGGTATTGAAAGAGCCTGCACCCTCTGTCTTTTTCCTGAGTTTTGGCGACAGTACCTTGAACCATGAGCTTCGGGTTCATGTGAAAGAGATGGGGGATCGCCTGATCACACTGAATGACTTGAATACCCGCATCGATACCCTGTTCCGTGAACACAATATCGAAATCGCCTTTCCGCAACGGGATATCCACATTCGCACCACCGAGCCACCCTCTTTCCATGAGGAAAAAACGACCAGATTCCAAAAACGTTCGCAGACGACAACCGCTTCATCAGACGATGACCCCGGGCTGGATATCGGTTTCAGTGATGATGCAGAACCCATTTAACCTAGAAACTAAACAGCCGTTGCCAGATTGGAAACGGCTGTCAGAAACAACGGAGACGGAACGATTGCGGTCAATGCTGAGCAATAGGCTTCAGATGCTCCCTGACTTCCTGGTTGTCACCTTTCCAGATCACACTATCAATAAAGTAATGGTGCACATTGATAAATAATGTGAAGAGTACATAGAACAGGCGAGCGCCTGTCGACTGCGTGTCATAACTGATACTGTCATCCAGTACGGACGGCAGCCACTCAAAAAAGAGTGCACCAAACAATAACGCCAGTCCCCACCAACGGGCCTGTTCTACCCAGTAACGTTTCCGCTCTTCTGCCGTATTACGTTCAATCTTGTTATGCATATAAACACCACAGAACATCAGATACTGGAGAGAATGGAAGAATGGAATGATATAGGCATATTTTGGGTTATAGAAAACAGGTGCCAACCAGAGATAGGCGGTCATAAAGCCCATGATGGCAACATGATTGGGTAATTTTTCCTTGAGCCAGACTCTTCGCGCAATCAAACCACAGCAAATCGCAAAACTGATAATCGCCAACCCAACACTTGTCTGACCAATCCAGCCAGGAATACTGTAATAGCTATATTTGACTCCCCAGAAATCATGTTGAGCAGCTTCTGGCATAAAGAATAAAAAACCACTTTCATTAGCACGGAACAATTGCACGTAAGAACAGACCCAGAGCAGGTAGAGAGCGGTTTTGAACAACCGAACTTCCGTTTTCCGATAATAGGTACCACTGTTCGAGGATGTCAGAATGAAGCAGCCAAAACACTGTTTGACATAATGCCACCCCACAAAGAAGAACATTGCATGGATAAGTATACGGACAAATAATCCATCCTGAGTGATGACGGCAGCCAAGGATAGCGCCATCAGAATAACCGGTACCACAACCCCAACCATGAAGAAACGTTTGTCAGTCGTTATCCTGTTACGATGATAGCGATAAAAAATCTGGTAACTGATCATGAAGTGGGGAAAGTTGACAAGAAACGCAAGACACCAGGTCAAATACCAAAGATCGAAACTGCCATAAAAATCCAGAAAGGCAAGCGTCGTCAGGTAAATAACAAATGCCATTCCTCCCACTAACAGGAAATCAACCACTGGCCCATAAAAATAGTTAGGTGAAGGTGTCGCCGCTGCTTTCATGACATATCCCTGTCAATCACTGATGATTAGTTTTCCGTCACTTTATTGTCAGATAAAGACACAACCTCCAGTATAGACAGGCATTACTGTTCTTTCCGGAAACATTTGCATCACCCTTTCTGACATTATCTGTCGGGCTGCATCCAGGCTTTACAGACCTCTTTGCCACTCTTCTCTTAATGCAATTCGCTCAGGCTGCCGAATGGCCGTACGCACCTTATCCAGCAGTACCGCTTTATCCCTGCCGAGGACGCCTTTCAGGATCAGGTAATTGGATGCGTGATCACTGCGAAAGATCGTTTTTTTGAGTCCCAGATGGTTCAGCAGAATTTCCATTTCATTGAATAAGCCCTGTTGATCCAGTGGCTCGAAGCCTACGCCAAATCCCTGCTGGAAATGTAAACATCCCTTTTTTAGTGGCACCCTAAATTAGAGTTTTCCGACAGCTCGGATTTAGCCAGGTATTCCCATGGCGT
>NZ_BAABFL010000362.1:0-9617 GCF_039540975.1 Kistimonas scapharcae | reverse complement strand
TATGAAAGCATGAGCGGTAGCAACATACTGCGGATTTTCAGGCTTGGTTCAAGGCTTTCAATGAAACGTCAACAGCCCCTAACCCCATCATGTTCATTAGTAGGTTTGAACCCCAAACTTCAACAGCATTCGTGGCAGCACATCATCCAGGTTCTGCACATCCTTATCCGTCAGCTGGATCAGATTGAGGCCATACTTCTCGTAAATCTTAAGCTTTTCTTCCTTACGTTTACGGTATTTGGGATCTTCTTCCAGACCCCAGTATTCGATGTAGACCTTGCCGGTCGGCACATAGAAATCGCAATAAACATCTTCTTCAATAGGCAACTTGCGCTCATAGGCATGAACGATTTCCGCCATGTAGAGCCAGTTATCAATCAACATCTCTGCCTTAGAGCGGACAAAGTGACCATCGGCTGTACGCAGCTTGGCTGGGAACTTGTCTCTGAAACCGGCTTCATCACTGCCATTGCTGCTTTCTTCAAGACCGATCGCCTGACTCAGATCCCCACGAATTTCTTTCAGCGACAAAGTAAATGCTTTGGTCTCAAGCACACTCTCAGGCCAGCAGACATAAGGAATACCGGTGCGTTTATCTTCCCGCTGCTGACCGCCCATAGCCTTCCCTTGGGGCGTGACCTCCCACCCTTTGAGTGCTTTCTTTATCCAACCAAGCTCTGAAAAAAGTGCGTTGACACGCTGAGCCGACAACTCCAACTTCTTACCAAAAGCACTGGCTGTCAGAAACTGCTTTACCATGCTGGTACCAGTATCCGATTCCTCATTATTGACTCGAATCATCTCTGGCCAGGCGATGTATTTGCCGTATTTAGAATGAGCAACATACTCGCCCCCCTTCGCTTTCCCCTTCTCAGTTAACTCCCAGGCATCTTCAACACGAGCAATCCAGCCCGCGGATTCCATTTTTTGGAAGAGGTCTTTAGCTGATAACGAGAGGGATTTGGCCAGTGCACTGGTCGAGATTTTGCGGGTTTTGACTGCGTCCATACAACACCTTGTGGGGCTTGTTATTGTCTGAGACTTTATTATTTCCGGTAACGATGGCCACTCTATCGCAACCAAAACTTTCGTTCCAGATGTTATGCCGCCACTACATATATAAAACTGACATTCACCACCCCACTTGACACTTTCCTGAACACTATTGGCAGTTGACGATCATCCAAATTTTGGGTGTTTCTTACATTTCATTATATTCCTGATAGAGGTGGTGAAAGGCAGATTCAAGCCTTTACCAGCCATTTCTCGCCGCAACCAGTCCCCATGCACCAGCTTGACCTGCACCGGCATTGTTTCCAGCCCCAGGTTCCGGGCAATCGCCGTGCGGTGATAGCCGCCACGGTAGCGCCAGATTTCACCCTTCGGGCCAATGGCGACACCCACCTCTTCTTCACCACGCTCTATCCGCCAGCTACGTGCGAAACCGGATGACGCGGCAGCGCCTGACGTCAGTTCCCGCCGCAGCCTGTAACCGTGCGTCTGGATTGATTCGGCCAGCTCCGCATACCGCTGAAAATAAGCATCAAGATCAGACAGCGAGGCTATCCTGACATTGTTATGGACAAACCTGCCGCGTTCCCGCAATCGCTGCGCCAGCATTACCCAGGATGCTGTTTCCCGCCAACGAAAATGGCAGGCGAACAATTGATCAATTTCCGCTGTCAGACGATCCTGCTTCAGTGGTGACAGATACCCGGAAAGATCCCCTTCCGCGACAAAGGATTCCCTGAAGTCATGCGACTTTATACCATCCTGTCCCCAGGAGACCGCTGCCAGGCGATGCGTCAGATCCGCCGGATTTACCCGGATCAGTAATTGCTCATCCAGAACAGAAAGCACCAAGGCGGCAGGTATCATTGCGCGTCCCTGTTGCCAGTGTCGTAATGAGCGAGTGAGCAACACCCCGCCAATACCCGGAACGCGCCCCATGGAACGCCAGACAGCCCGCATGACTTTTGCCTTAACCGGACTCGGCCACTGCCCTGCAGGAATGCCGTGCAGTTCTTCTACAGCTTTCTCCGTTGGGATCTGGCTCATTGTTTAGCAACACCTGCCGCGTCACACCCTGATCCAGACTTCAGATCAGAAACCAATGCAGCCAGATGCTGCTCAAAAGACGCCGAGGCCTTATCAAAATACTCCGACACGAAACGTTCCTGACTGATCAGTCCGGTGTCCAATCCCTTGTGATAGCGCTTGACGTTGAAGACAGGATCTCTGTCAAAGCTTTCCTGATAAAACCCTAACGAAACTGCATGGCCATCTTTCCGGCGATAGGACAGGTAAATATCCAGATAGGCCTTGCCATTAATAACATCACCACCGGTTTTCACGCCGTCCTTATGGCAGTTGCCGGAAAGGTCAAACCTTTCCGATAAGGCTTTGTGATAACGGGTCAGCATCTCCCGAATATCACTATCCTTAGCGCCAAACAGCGCATTGGCAGTTCTGGGGAATTTGTACCGGGTATACTGCTCAATGGCGTGATGAATACGCGCCCGGTCTTCCGCATTGACGGAGGGTTTACTGGCATTTTTGTACAACGCAACCAATTGCTGCTTGCTGTACCCGCCAGCACGGATACTTTCAATTCTTTTTTCAATGCTCATTCAGAGTACTGCCAGTTTCCACGAAAAAACAAAGCATTGTAAAAGGCTCAAACTATGACGTCGCATGTAGAATCTGTATTCGAGCCGTCCCAGAAACAACAAAACCCGGATAAGAAAGCTTACCCGGGTTTCCGTGAAAATAGTCTGATTATTAAAGCTATAGCGTTAGACGGCAGTTCAATCCGTCCAATCCATCAAACCGACCACCCGGTTCTCATCATCCATCGCAATCAGCCACTTCAATTGCTGTTCACGCATTAACTGCTCGGCATCCGCGACCATGGTGTCCTGACTGATACAAACCGGATCAGCCGTCATCAAATCACTGGCGAGAAGCCCCTTCAGGTTGTCATGGTCCATAAGATAGCGACGCAAATCGCCATCAGTGATGACACCATCCAACCCGCCGTGCTCTCCCATGACCAACGCCATTCCTGTACGGGTCTCTGTCATGGTAAACAGTACATCCGATACCGGGCTAGAAGGCGTCACCATCGGCAAACGATGACTGCGCATAACATCCTTCACACGGGTCAGAAGACGACGGCCCAGGCTGCCGCCAGGATGGAACCGTGCAAAATCCAGTGGCTGGAAGTTCCGTGCCCGCATCAATGCCACCGCCAACGCATCGCCAATGGCCAGTGCCACTGTGGTGGACGTTGTTGGCGCCAGGTTATTCGGGCAAACCTCACTGCTGACACTGGCATCCAGCACCACGTCGGCATTTCTTGCCAGGGTTGAATCAAGCCCCCCTGTGATGGCAACAATACGGGTGCCAAAACTTTTGAGAGACGGAATCAATTTCAGGACTTCATCGGTTTCGCCGCTATAGGAGATCAGCACCACAATGTCGGCCATGTCATCAAAGCGCACCATACCCAAATCTCCATGAAACGCTTCACCGGGATGCATAAAGAAGCTGCGGGTACCGGTTGACGCCAGGGTTGCAGTAATCTTACGACCAATCAGGCCCGACTTGCCCATACCCGAAATGATGACGCACGCCTTGCAATCCAGCATCAGCTGTACAGCACGCTCAAAAGATTCCCCGACCCGTTCACTCAGCGCGAGCAATTCTTGACCCTGTTCACGCAGGGAAGCCGCCATGATTTGCCGGATATCCAGCGTGTTTTGTTCGTTGTTGGTTGACATGAAATAAATAGAATCTGTGAGAAATGGTGAAACGTTAAAATCAGGCAGACAGCTGTTGACGAACCCGTTCCAGGTCGGCTTGCGTATCCACCCCGTGGCCAGGCTGCTCAGCAATGCTCTGCACATGAATGCCGATACCAAGCCACAATGCACGCAGCTGCTCAAGGCATTCCAGCGCTTCGAGCCCGGCCACCGGTGCATTGGCAATCTGCTTCAGTGTCCCTGCACGGTAGGCATAGAGACCCAGGTGACGTGCCGGCAACAGGTCGCCCAGCACAAGGGATGCTACAGGCGCACCATGGGCCGGGTAACGGTCACGATCCCAGGGAATCGGCGCACGACTGAAATAGAGCGCCATCCCCTTATGGTTCGTGACCACCTTGACAACATTGGGATCAAACAGGTCAGCGGCGTAGCTGATCGGTGTTGAGAGTGTGGCGATACCGGCTGCGGGGTTCACTGCCAGGTTTCGGGCAACAGCCGCCACCAGTGCCGGCGGCATCAGAGGTTCATCACCCTGCAAGTTGACGATCACGGTGTCGTCCGACCACCCCAGGGTCGCGGCCACTTCCGCGAGCCGGTCGGTACCCGACGCATGGTCAGGGGATGTCAGCACCGCCGGGGCGCCGAACGCTTTGGCAGCGTCGAGAATACGTGCATCATCCGTTGCGATGACAATGCCACCGTCGGCATCCGCGCCTGACGCCAGCGCCCGTTCATAAACGTGTTGCAACATGGGCTTGCCGGCGATATCCAGCAGGGGTTTGCCGGGCAACCGGGAAGAACCGTAACGGGCGGGGATCACCACCTTGAAAGCAGAATGAGACATGTAATGAAAAACCAGAAAAGAGGAAGAGCCGCTATTGCAACAACAGCGGCCAGACAGTGTTCATTGGGAAACCATTACTGCACGATGGCTTCCGCCGGTGCCACCAGACGACGGTAAGCTTCCACCAGGTTGGTACGGGCAGCAACGAGTGTATCCGCCACTTCCCGCACCACGCCCCGACCACCCACCGCCTGAGTGACCCAGGCGGCCTGTTCAAGGACCATCGGATAGGCATCAGCCGGTGCCACGGGCCAACCCACCAGCTCCATCACCGGCAGGTCCAGAACATCATCACCCACATAAGCGACGGCTTCCGGCATGATGCCCAAAGTATCCAGCAGCTGATGGAAAGCAGCCCGTTTATCGTGGCAGCCCGGGTAGAAATGGCGCACTTTCAGGTCAGCCATGCGACGGGCCAGCGGCGCGGACTGCTTGGCAGTGATCACCGCCACTTCGATGCCGTTATCCTGCAACAACCGAAACCCAACTCCGTCCTTGGCATTGAACGGCTTAACTACCTCGCCGTGCTCGCCATACCAGAGGGCGCCATCGGTCAGTACACCGTCGATATCAAAAATCACTAGCCGGACAGACTCCGGCACCCTTTGAGGGTGTGTCATGAGGGTGAATTCCTGATTCAGTCGATGGCCAGCGGCGGGAACGACTTAACTAGGTCATCAATGGCCTTCATCTGGACAAGGAAAGGTTCCAGCTGATCCAGCGGCAGGGCGCTGGGGCCATCGCACAGGGCTTTGTCCGGATCGGGGTGGGCTTCCATGAAAAGACCGGCAATACCCACCGCCATACCGGCACGAGCCAGCTCGGCGGTCTGGTGCCGGCGACCGCCGGAGGCAGCACCCAATGGGTCACGGCACTGGAGCGCATGGGTAACATCAAAGATCACCGGGCAACCGCCACTGACCTGTTTCATGACATTGAAACCGAGCATATCAACAACCAGGTTGTCGTAGCCCATGCAGGTGCCACGGTCACAGAGCATGACCTGGTCATTACCGGCTTCGCGGAACTTGTCAACGATATTGCCAACCTGGTGGGGGCTCATGAACTGGGGCTTCTTCACATTGATGGGCTTGCCGGTTTTGGCCAGCGCCACAACCAGGCCCGTCTGACGCGCCAGAAACGCAGGCAATTGTAGAATATCCGCCACTTCCGCTACCGGTTCCGCCTGCCAGGTTTCATGGACATCGGTGATCACCGGCACACCGAATTCACGCTTCAGTTCCTGGAAGATTTTCAGACCTTCTTCCATGCCCGGGCCACGGTAGGAATGTATGGAGGAGCGGTTGGCTTTATCGAAGCTGGCTTTGAATACATAGGGGATGCCGAGTTTTTCAGTTACTCGGACGTAGTGTTCACAAGCTTTAAAGGCCAAGCATTTAGATTCTAGGACGTTAATACCACCAAAAAGAGCAAATGGTACTTCATTTCCATATATTGAGTAATTCATATTTCTTTAGCAATAAAAAAGGGAGCCATCAAAAAAAACTACAGAAATCACGAAGATAAAATCTCAAAAATAAAAATCATTCTGTTCAAAGAAAGTAATTGCACTTGTAATAGTTTCTTTTTTCAAACTGTCAACAGTATGCCCAGACCAATCTGTCTTTCTTACAATGTAAAGTGAATTTTTCTTGTCTAATGTAGATATTAGCTTCTCGGCAGCACACTTATCCGCCAAATAGTTTCCATACTCAATATAAACTTTAGGAGCTTTTCGTTTGCATAGAAAATCATTCAAATCGTACCATTGAGCACCCATGGTTCTAATTTGCCGCTCCCAATTCTGAAATTCATGACATCTAGCACTAGCGTAATCAATTTGTGGGTTAGAAACTATAGCACCATTAAAATCCATTAAAGAAGCATAATATAGCGCAGCATAGCCCCCCATAGATGCACCAACAGTGAAAACCTGTTTATTATTTACACCACAACTCTCCATATGATTTAAAATTATTTTTCTAAACGTTTGTTCTAGAGGACGCTCATCAGAGCCTAAAAAATAGCAGAAAGTGTCATCTTTTAGAAATAAATATGCGGTATCATCCCATCTTTCACATTCATTCCAAAACCATGAATAACGATCATAGCGGTCTTTACCCATGGAGGAAAACAATATTAATAGCCTGCTTGCATTTTCACTAGGATAAAAAATACCATACTGCCCAAGAGAATGAAACCCATATTTATTTCGTACGTAATCCTTATCCCAGCCCATAAAAAACCCATACCAGAAGCAACAGATATACAAATTTGATTTAAGATTAACTTTTCAAAAACCAACCTTAAAATCTACTTTTTCATAAAGCGATATTGGACAACAAAAGAAACCAAACACACCAGCGAATTCAAAAAAAACGCACCACTAACTTTCGAGTATTTTTTTTCAGCCTCCAAAACAAAACTCTCAAATCTTTATAAATCAGCACAAAAAATAAAAACAAACTCCTTTTCTTATAAAAAATTATTCTCTTTTGTAATGGCCTAGCCAAGAAGCAAATAACCAACTCATCAAGAAGACCGCTGCGCTCTACAAAAACAACATTTCCTTTTTGATATACAACACTAACCTTTTCATCTATTTTATTGATAATTTCAACATCACTAACTAATTCACCAAACACCTCAAAAATCTCTTCTTGCAAAGAAGAAAGAAGAATCCCTCTATAGTACAAACTGGGAACTCCAATCTGGCAAATATGGTCGCAACATAGAAACAGGGGAAGCATTAAAAAATTCTACGCCTCTTTCTTCTAGCTTTAAATAAGCATTTCTAATATTCTTTATTTGAACCCCGGTAAAATTATCGATAGGTGAAGGTTTCTCTTCTCTATATGCTCTCGGTTGAGACAAAGGGTATGTTAAATCACACCCAAACAGAACTATTCTCTTACCACCTAAGTAGTGAGCTAACTGTAATGCCAACATTGTTGTAGTACAACCAAAGTAAAACCCCCTATTTAAGTCAAAACTGAAACCATCCCTACCAAGCGATTTCGTATAGACTGTTCTATTTTTATATTCAGGGCTATCATTTTCCTCAAGTTCCTTCCTGAAAACTCTTATTGTTTTATCAGATAAACCTTTAGTTGCACACTCAAACTTTTTCTTTTCAGAAAAAAACCTTGCATCACTGACAACATAATAATCAGAAACAAAACCCAAACTTTTTTCTAACAGAGGTGAACCATTCATACCAATCACAACACCACCATTAATAAACGATAGGTCTTGATTCAAAACAGATGGCCCATTAGCAACTATATATATAGTTCTCCCAAACTCTTTGTCTTTCAAACTCTTAATTTTAAGCATTTAGCAAACCATTATAAGCTTCAACATATTTTTTAATAATCACACTAGGCGAAAGGTATTTATTGTAAAACTCTAACGATTCAACCTGCTTATTTCTTATTTTTACAGGATCTGAAACCAGCCCCATCAACACATCATAAATACTGCTAGAGTTTGCTTTTAAAAAAGGAGAGTACGTGCAACCAGTTAACATTTTTAGAAACATATCTGAGAAAAAATCAGAGTTACTGATGACCACGTTACCAGCTGCAAGTCCTTCCAGCGAAATCTGGTGGTAAGAGCCTGTAACTATTTCATCTATAGTTATATGACAATATTTTCTAAGCGAAAACAATTCATAAGGTTTAAGACCATCGACTTCGAGCAGTTCAATTTTATTAAATCTTGCTAGTGACTCAAGCGCTATCTGAAGGCCATCCGAAACCTTATCATTCCAGCGCCCACCTGTCCGTCTATGGGCAGGGCTAAACAAAACCCTAGGAATTTCGTTATTTTCTATAACTTTAACCGAAGATTTAAAAGGAACTATATTTAAAACCGGTACATAACCCTGATAATGCCTAGGATGATATTGAGCCACCACCATTTTCAAGTCAAAATCAACACCAATATCTTCTGACACATTTGAAAATAAAGGCCCCTCTCTTAGAGGCGAATGAACATGGTATATAAATTTACAATCATCTCTGCAAAGAGAAAAACAATTGGCCACCGACCCTGATATATCATTATGAACATGGACAATTTCAGCATTCTTTAAAGCTTCTTTTAAAAGCCAATCTCTTTTTCCACCTTCGTCTATTAAAATACTGTGCGCAGACATTTTTCCATTCAACGAACCAGGATAGTCTGACTCAATAAAATGACAACTTTCAAATTCTGTATAATTATTCAGGGCATCTGAAATTCTAGAAGGAGATCCCGCCAAGGGCGTTTTACTTATGTGTACTACTTTCATCTCTCTACCACACTAAATCGGCAACCATCCTTCGCTGCTAGCGCAATAAAATCATTATAATTTCTATTTGAGATAGAATATGAATACCGCTTGCAAATTGATTCTCTCGCAAGCATATACTCACAAGAATTAGACAAAACATCAGCCAATTCGGTAAAATTAGACACAGCCTCGGAACATACCTTATTTAGTTTTACAAAAACATCAACATCGCTTTCATTCAGAATATCAATATCATTAACATATGGAACACAAGGAGTAATCGGCATCAATAAATCAATATTTTTTTTATCATCTATAAGAATTATTTTCTTTATAATTTCCAACAAGTCTCCAGTTCTTTTAAAAGTATCAATTCTTCTCAGAGAATTAAAACTTAAACTCAAAGATTCATGCACTATTGCTGTATCAACATCATAATCAATATTTATAGACCCTTTATATTTTTCCGTATAAACCACATGCACCTTAACACCTACGGTGCTATATCTCAGAAGTTCTACAATATTATTTGTAGGATTCAGAAGAAAAACATTACTTACTTTTGAAAAAGGCTGCCTCCTCCAAACTTCTTCTTTTAAAGTTTTTCCAACATTGACTTTATCTGTCATAACACGACGATCACACAATGCTAGGGGCTGTTGACGTTTCATTGAAAGCCTTGAACCAAGCCTGAAAATCCGCAGTATGTTGCTACCGCTCATGCTTTCAT
>NZ_BAABFL010000361.1:0-9457 GCF_039540975.1 Kistimonas scapharcae | reverse complement strand
GAAAGCATGAGCGGTAGCAACATACTGCGGATTTTCAGGCTTGGTTCAAGGCTTTCAATGAAACGTCAACAGCCCCTAGCCTCAATTGTTAAAATACCGACGATTCGTGGACAGCAACGAAAAACAAATGCCACAAAACGATTCCATAAGGTTGCGCAACATCCCAAACCCTCCTGTAGTTCTTCCGGATTGACTGCAACCTGCCTCCTTTCAACATGCCTAGTTGAATCCACGTCTACGCTCCTGAAAAATTGGACTTTCAATTAAGACAATAAAAACTATTAGTAGGTTCCTAAAACCAAAGTTTACCCTCTGAAAAACAAATGCATTAAAATCAACAAGTTAAGGTAATCCATTTTTCTTTTTTGATATTAAGGAGGATAATGCAGTCATTTTCACACATTTGCTTTATTCAGAATGACTCAATCACTACGTATCGTTTTTGCTGGCACCCCAGAATTCGCCAGCCTTCACCTTCAGGCCGTCATTGACAGTCCCCATGAAGTCATTGCCGTTTACTCACAGCCAGACCGCCCGGCAGGACGGGGACGCAAGCTGACGCCTAGCCCGGTCAAGCAGCTGGCACTGGAACATAATATTCCCGTATTTCAGCCCAAGACCCTGAAATCTGAAGAAGCCCAGCAGGAACTGGCCGCCCTGCAACCAGACCTGATGGTGGTCGTTGCCTATGGCCTGCTACTGCCCCAGGCAGTCCTGGATATCCCGAAATATGGCTGCATCAATGTCCACGGTTCCATCCTGCCACGCTGGCGGGGGGCTGCGCCGATTCAGCGCGCCATTGCCGCTGGCGACAAGGAAAGCGGTGTCACCATCATGCAGATGGATGCCGGGCTGGATACCGGTGATATGCTGCTGAAAGCCTGCTGTCCGATTCATACTGACGATACCAGCCAGAACCTGCATGACCGACTGGCTGAAATCGGTGCGCCCTGTCTCCAGCAGGCGCTGGATCAAATCGCCGCCGGCACCCTGACGCCGGAAAAGCAGGATGATGAACAGGCCAACTACGCCCACAAGATGAGCAAGGAAGAGGGCGGTATCGACTGGTCCAGGCCAGCCCGGGAGCTTGACTGCCTGGTACGCGCCTTTAATCCCTGGCCTGTGTCATGGGCGGAACTGGAAGGCGAACGCATTCGGGTATGGCAGGCCACAGCTATCGAAGCATCTTCCGATAAAGCCCCTGGTACCATTATTTCTGCAGACAAGCAAGGTATTACCGTCAGCTGCGGTAGCGGTAGCCTTGTTCTGAAACAACTGCAGTTACCGGGCAGCCGGGCGATGAGCGTACAGGACCTACTCAACAGCCGCAGTGACCAGTTTGCCCCGGGGAAGCGGTTCGCCTGAAATGAATACTCCACAACAACCCGTTCGGAAAAGTCCGGCCAATGTCCGGCTGCAGGCTGCCCGCACTATCGCCGCCGTGCTCAAAGGGCAATCACTGGCCACTATGCTGCCACAGGCGGAAAAGCGTCTTCACGACAGTGAACACCCGCTACTTCGCCAACTCTGTTATGGCACGGCGCGCCATTTTTTCAGTTTGTCACTGATTCGGGACCGTTTGCTCAGCAAACCGCTCAAAGCCAGCGAAAAGGAAATACAGGCACTGCTGCTGGTTGGTCTCTATCAGCTGCTTTACAGCCGTATACCGGAACATGCGATCCTCTCTGAAACCGTCAATGCCACACGTAATCTGAAAAAGCCCTGGGCAAGAGGGCTGGTCAACGCCGTCCTTCGCAGCGCCCAACGGCAGAAAGCTGAGCTGACAGACTGGCAAGGTTCCACTGAGGAAGCGCGCTATGAACATCCCCAGTGGCTGCTTCGTCGCCTGAAGCAGGCCTGGCCCGAGCAATGGCAGGCTATCGTTGATGCGGGTAATCAGCAGGGACCAATGACCTTGCGGGTTAACGCCCGTCAATCCAGTCGTGACGACTACCTGAAACAGCTGCGCGATGAAGGTATTGCCGCACATCCCTGTCTGTTCTCTGCCCACGGCATTCAATTGGAGGAAGCTTCTCCCGTCACGGCCTTACCCGGCTTTCAGGATGGCTGCGTCAGTGTTCAGGATGAAGCGGCACAACTCAGTGCATCGCTTCTGGATGCTGAAAAAGGTGAACGGGTGCTGGATGCCTGTGCCGCGCCTGGTGGTAAAAGCTGCCATATTCTGGAGCAAACCGAAGGTGTAGACCTCTGGTCGCTGGATATCGACAGCGAGCGGGCAGCCCGTATCCATGAAAACCTGTCACGCCTGAAACTGACCGCCCATGTCATCACCGGTGATGCCACCCGGCCAGATACCTGGTGGGATGGCCAGCCTTTCGACCGCATCCTGCTGGACGCTCCCTGTTCCGCCACCGGCGTCATACGACGGAATCCTGATATCAAATGGCTGCGCAGGGACGACGATATCCCCCAACTGGCGGATCTTCAGCGGCAAATCATGGATACGATGTGGTCCCTGCTGAAACCGGGCGGCATCCTGCTCTATGCGACCTGTTCCGTGCTGCCGGATGAAAACAGCCTGCAAATAGAGGCATTCCTTGAGCGACACGACGACGTCATCCTGGAGCCTGTCCCGGCGGAATTTGGCCTGGATACCGGTTACGGCATTCAGCTGCTGCCAAAACCCCAGGGAAATGATGGCTTTTTCTACTGCCGGTTACGCAAAAAAGCGTCATAATGCAGGATTGACCTGGTGACCGTCGGCCAAGCCGGCGGCCTCACGATGTAAGGAACCCATTCAGGCACGTTTCATGAAAATCATCATTCTCGGCGCCGGACAGGTCGGGGGCACCCTGGCTGAGAACCTGGCCAGCGAAGAAAACGATATCACGGTCGTGGATACCGATGGTGATCGACTCAGGGAGTTGCAGGACCGGCTCGATATCCGCACGGTTCACGGCATGGCCTCGTTTCCTTCGGTCCTGAAGCAGGCGGGCGCCGATGACGCGGACATGCTGGTCGCCGTCACCAACACCGATGAAGTGAACATGGTGGCCTGCCAGATCGCCTACACCATGTTCCGGACGCCGACCAAGATCGCCCGTATTCGCCAGACGGCTTACCTTAGCCGCGCAGGTCTGTTCAATGACGAAGCCTTTCCTGTCGATGTTCTGATCAGTCCGGAACAGGTCGTCACCAAGTACGTCACTCGATTGATCGAATACCCGGGCGCACTGCAGGTACTGGATTTTGCCGGCGGCAAGGCACAGTTAGTTGCCGTGAAAGCCTACTATGGCGGTCCACTGGTTAACCAGGAACTCCGGACTATCCGCGAACACATGCCCAACGTGGATACCCGGGTTGCGGCCATCTTCCGACGCGGCAAGGCAATCATGCCGGAAGGTACCACCGTGATTGAGGCCGACGACGAAGTCTTCTTCATTGCTGACCGCAAACACATCCGGGCTGTCATGAGTGAGCTGCGCCGTCTGGACCAGGACTACAAGCGCATCATCATCGCCGGTGGCGGCAACATTGGTCTGCGGCTGGCCCAGGCGATTGAGGATAAGTACAACGTCAAGATCATTGAGCACAATGTTCAACGTTGTCATCACCTGTCTCAGTCCCTGAACAAGGCGATTGTCTTTAACGGCAATGCCTCAGACCGGGATCTGCTGGTCGCAGAAAGCATTGAGGAAACTGATGTCTTCATCGCCCTGACGAACAACGATGAAGCCAACCTCATGTCCTCGTTGCTGGCCAAACGACTTGGTGCCCGCAAGGTGATGGCGCTGATCAACAACCCGGCCTATGTCGATCTGCTGCAAGGCGGCAGTATTGATATCGCGATCTCACCCCAGCTGGCCACCATTGGCAGTTTGCTCCGTCATGTGAGACGTGGTGACGTAGTGAACGTTCACTCACTCCGCAGGGGCGCGGCAGAGGCGATCGAAGCCATTGCACATGGCGACGAAACCAGCTCACGGGTTGTTGGCCGAACCATTGGTGCCATTGAGTTGCCACCGGGCACTACCATCGGCGCAGTCGTGCGGGATGACCAGGTTCTCATCGCCCACGACCATATCGAAATCCAGTCCGGCGACCACGTTATCTTGTTCCTCACCGACAAGAAGCGTATAACCGAGGTGGAAAAACTGTTCCAGGTGGGACTCAGTTTCTTCTGAAAAACCGGTAAAAGCTGGCTGCATAAAAAATACTGACTCCGCAGCCAGTCACTTTACGAAGGAATAACAATAGTCTGTTCTGTACTCGCCGCCGGATTGGCCATAACAACACGGAACAAGGCGCACGGGATACAGAAGACAAGGTGCTTTCTGGGGGAGTTGAATGCATCTGCCGGTCATTCTGCGCATTCTGGGGATTCTTCTGGTGCTGTTCAGTACCGCCAGCCTGCCACCCATGGCTGTGGCCTGGTGGTACGGCGAACCGGAAATCATGCTGTTTACCTATACCTTCCTGATCACACTGGTGACCGGGCTGGTCTTCTTTCTGCCATTCAGCCGGGCCAAGCATGAGCTGCGCCCACGGGATGGCTTTCTGATTACTGTGCTGTTCTGGGCTGTTCTTGCGGTTTTCGGTGCCTTTCCTCTCCTGTTGATGGATGCGCCGTCGCTATCTGTCACTGATGCTTTTTTTGAGTCCATCTCCGGCCTGACCACCACCGGTGCCACAGTTCTCACCAATATTGACGCCATGCCCCGCGCCATCCTGTTTTACCGACAACAATTACAATGGCTTGGCGGGATGGGAATCATTGTTCTTGCCGTCGCGATTCTGCCCATGCTGGGCATCGGCGGCATGCAGCTCTACAGGACGGAAACCCCGGGGCCGGTCAAAGACCGCAAACTGACGCCCCGCATTGCCGAAACCGCCAAAACCCTCTGGTATCTTTACCTCGGCCTGACGGTTGCCTGTGCGCTGGCTTACTGGATGGCCGGCATGACGCCGTTCGACGCCATCAGCCACAGTTTCTCCACCGTTGCCATTGGCGGATTCTCAACCCACGACGCCAGTATCGGCTGGTTCAACAATCCAGCCATTGAAGGTATCGCGATCTTTTTTATGCTGATTTCCGGCATCAATTTCGCCATGCATTATCTGGCCTGGCATAACCGCAGTTTCCTGATGTATTTCTCAGACCCGGAAGTCCGTGGTTACCTGCTGATGCTGGTTGGCGTCAGCCTGATAACAGTAACGGTGCTTCTCTACAATGATATCTATGACGGTATGGAGGCAGCCCGTTACGGTATTTTTGAAGTGGTTTCCATTGCAACAACCACCGGCTTCAGTACTACAGACTTCTCCATCTGGCCCACTTTCCTGCCGCTGTTGCTCTTTCTGACCAGCTTTGCCGGTGGCTGTGCAGGTTCCACGGCCGGTGGTATGAAAGTGATCCGCGTATTGCTGATCTTCAAGCAGGGGTCACGGGAACTGAAACGGTTGATTCACCCCAACGCGATCTTTTCCATCAAGCTGGGCCGCAAACCCGTGGATGACAAGGTCGCGGATGCTGTCTGGGGCTTTTTCTCGGCGTATGTCTTCCTGTTCATCGTTATGTACCTGGCGCTGCTGGCCACAGGACTGGATATCACTACAGCCTTTTCTGCCGTTGCATCCTGTATGAACAACCTGGGCCCTGCACTGGGCGAGGCATCGGCTAACTACCAGAGTTTGCCGGATACTGCGAAGTGGATCCTGAGTTTTGCCATGCTGCTGGGACGTCTGGAAATCTTCACCCTGCTGGTACTGTTTACCCCGATGTTCTGGCGTCACTGACCTTTTTCACAGAAAGACGTCTGAATATGTTCCTGAATTTTGCGATTCAGGAACTTTTTTCTTACTTACGGACTCTACTGTACGAATCCCGAGAATCTGGATTCATGTTTGTTCACTTGTATCCAGGAGTACCAAGCCATGGAAAATCTCGCCGTTATCCCTTGTGCCAGAAACAATGGTCTTTTAAACGACCCGGATATGTCTCGTCAGCAAGAGGAGGCGCGGAGGTTAGTTTGGCAAGCCTGATACCCTACCCCTTCAAAGAACAGAGCAACTAGACGCAAGGCATGTAGATTCTTGTCAGGTTCAACTCAACCTGCAAACGAAAGACCCCTACCACCAATCAAACCTTCCTGTTACACCAGCGGCAGCATCTAATCCGTTATCCGTTCTGGAGTCCTTGCTAGAAAGCAAAACACCTAAAGACGATCCCAAAAATGAAATCCAGAAACTGAGTAACTCATTGGTAGATCACTGTTCTGGCAATAAAAATACAAGAAAAAACCTTAAGCACCTTCTCAATAAAATGGATGAGACCGCTCTTGAACGTACGGCGCACCTACATCACATCCTTCCCAGACAGCCAGCTTGTGCTATTCCTCATAAATATATTCCTGCGCAGTCGAAAACAGTTGGCGACATACATATAACCACCCTGGATCACACAACTATTTACAAAGCCCTTTATCCAGGTTTTCTGGTTCCCTGCTGTCTTCGGCTGGATACTCCGCACACAAAATATCTATACATGATCCTGTTGTACCCGGAAGTTACCCTAACAATGCTTGAGACAGGCGATGGAAAACTGCTTACCTCTATCGTCACCGTAGACCGGGGAGACAGTGGAATTGCTTTGTGTCATGTAGATAACTGCAGGGGAACCTCTGCTCATCTTAAGCCAGAAAAAACAAGGCGGGCTATTGAAACATTTGCTCAACATCTCACTCAATCTATGGGTAAGCCTGTTTTCCTGGCTCCCGGTGAGGCCACCATTGAAAACCTGACAACAGCAGACCAAAGAGCCGCCTGCCAGACGGTTCTGGATGAGCTGCTTAAACAGGCCATTATTGAGCTTTCTGGTAATAAACAATTCCAGAAAATGCAGGAAAAGCCTTCCAATGACAGGACCACTGTAGCCAATCAGGACCTTAAGCAGCTTTCATTTGTCCTGGAAAACCTGACCACTGCAAAACTATCTGGCTTCATCAGACAGCAGGCAGTTAAGTACTGCGCAGAAACCCTCAATTACCCCTATGCCTTTACGGATAATTATTTGGTACCAGAGAGAAAGGAGGATGACTATTTACGAGTCAACACAAATGAGGGACATGGTTGTTGCGAAGTATATCTACAAATAGCGCCTATAAAGCCGGTATCCAGGGATGAAACTCGTCATGAGTCGGTTTGATATCATCATTATAGGTGGAGGCGTAGCCGGATTGTCCGCCGGCTACGCCCTGTCATTACAACGAAAACGGATTTTGGTATTGGAACGCGAATGCATGCCGGGCATACATGCGAGCGGACGGGCCGTTTCCATTTATGCGCAATCCAATGGCTATGAGAATCCGGTTATATTAGCTTTAACCAAATCCAGCCTGAAGTTCTTCCTGATCCCACCCATAGGATTTAGCGACAACCCACTTTTACACCAATGCTCTGTTATTTTTATTTCGCCATTACATAGAGAAGAAAAGCTACGGGTATTATGGAAATCAATACACGGTGTGTTGGATAGGGTACAGCTTCTATCGAGTCCACCAATTGAAGCGATTCCCCTATCGAGTCAAATGAGTCGTAAGGTTGTGTATGACCCCTATACGTTCGATATCGACAGTCATGGACTGTTATGCGGTTATCGTCGCGCCATAAAAACCAATCATGGGCAATTCCAGCCCAACAGCCCTGTGACAACACTTAATTATGCGGGTGGCCTGTGGACAGTATTCACTCAAAGCAACGCCTATCAAGCTCCCATCATCATTAATGCAGCCGGCGCTTGGGCAGATGAAGTCGCACTGAAAGCGGGCATACGTCCCCTTGGTCTGCTACCGCTACGCCGCACTGTGATAACAATCAATCACAGCAAAACCGAAACCTGTGCACGGGCACCGATGATGATCAGTGCTTTAGATGATTTCTATATCAAACCTGAAAAAGGTGTTTTGCAGGTATCCCCCTGCGATGAGCATCTGAGTTCTCCCTGTGATTCCCGCCCGGAAGACATTGATATCGCCCTTGCCGCCGAAAGACTTTCTCAGGCAACAGGCATAATCACTCAGCGCATCAATTACGCCTGGGCTGGCTTAAGAACCTTTGCCCACGATCGAACGCCGGTTATAGGTTTCAGCACACAAATAGCAGGTTTTTTCTGGCTGGCAGGGCAGGGAGGCACTGGTATTCAAACTGCGCCTGCATCCGGCTGGCTGACCGCCTCATTAATTCTGGGTTACGGCATCCCACAAGCACTCAGAGACCAGGGAATTACTGAAGAAAGCATCAGCCCTAAACGTTATGAGGCGGTATAAATGTCTACAGTAAAGCGCCTCAAGGCTATTTTACTGCCGGGGCTTGTGTTTCAGTCGACGATTATCGGTGGCGGTTATGCCAGTGGACGCGAACTCGTCGAATTCTTTCTTCAATATGGGCCTGTAGCCGGTTATTTCGGGTTTATTCTGACTTTTTGTATTTTTGCACTTGTGCTTATCGTCAGTTTTGAATTTGCCAGAATAACGAATAGCTATGACTATAAAACATTCTTCCAACACCTTCTCGGACACTTATGGTTTCTTTATGAACTTTTCTTTTTTATCACGCTGATGATTGTTGTTTCAGTATGCAGCTCTCTGGCTGGAGGAATCATCGCTTACTCTACCGGACAGAATGAAATATTTGGAATGATAGTCTTTATCTGTATCGTAACGTTGGCAAGCAGCTTGGGAACTGAAAGAATCGAGACATTCATGGGCTTTTGGTCTGTCGCGCTCTACGGCACATATTTCATATTTTTTATGTATGGGGTCAAACCGATAAATATCACAAACAATGATATTTTCTATAGTCTTCCCAATAACAATGATTGGTTAAATGGGGCTACAACATTTGCTGTCAGTAGTTTGGCTGCGATGCCTGTAATACTTTTTTCATTACGCTCTTTAGATAGCTCTTGCTATTCTATTGCGGCAGGATTCAGTGCAAGTTTACTTGCCATTATGCCAGGATTAGCCTTTTACACCGTAATGCTTGGCTATTACCCTGAAATCATTGATGATACTGTACCATTAACGCGGATATTGATAGAAATAGACTCCCAGTTGCTATGCAGAATTTTCCCTCTAATCATTTTTGGTACATTGATCGAGACCTGTTCAGCTCTTTTGCACACATTCAATGAACGCCTATCAGTGGCCAGCAATAAAAATATATCTTCAGAGAAACGCGCAACAATTACATTATTTCTATTAATCATTACTGTTTTTATTGCAGACAACGCTGGTTTTATTTACCTCATCAATAAAGGGTATAGGGTCATTTCATGGCTATTTTATGCTCTATTCTTCGTACCACTATTCACAAGAGGTATCAAATTGATATTTTTAAAAAAACTATCAAAAACGTAAGTAAGTACTCAAAAACCGGTACATAAGGCGATTTCACGTTCTGCCGCCTAAGCTCATCCCCATGTTCCCATTACCGCCTG
>NZ_BAABFL010000360.1:0-9252 GCF_039540975.1 Kistimonas scapharcae | reverse complement strand
AGAACTCTGGGGCAGATTTCTAAAGGATATCTGCTATGCCGGGGACTGCCAGTGCTTCCAGACGTTTTTCTACAGACTCAACGACAGGCTGTGGTGGAAAGCAGAAAAAACGTGGAAGAATTCAAAAAGAACGAACGGTAACACACTAAAAGTAAAACGAATGACATAACTGGAAAACAAGCTTAACGGGATTTCAGAACATCCAGCACATCATCCAGCTCGGCTTTCATCTGTTTGACCAGCTGCCGGAACTGGCTGGCATCCTGACCTTCCTCTTCGCCAGATAACCGGGCACGGGCGCCAGGGATGGTATACCCCTGTTCATAAAGGAGACTGCGGATCTGACGGATGGTCAGCACATCCTGACGCATGTAATAACGACGGTTGCTACGTCGCTTCACCGGCTTGAGCTGGGGAAACTCCTGCTCCCAGTAACGCAGCACATGGTTCTTCACATCACAAAGCTGGCTAACCTCACTGATGGTGAAGTAGCGCTTGCCGGGAATGGGAGGAAGAGAACCTTCCCCTTCCTCAATTGCTGGTATCGCTTCCTGCATAGGCCTCTACTCTCGCCCTGAGTTTCTGGCCGGGTTTGAATGTCACCACCCGCCGGGGAGTGATGGGGATTTCTTCACCCGTTTTCGGGTTGCGGCCGGGGCGCTCACCTTTGTCGCGCAGGTCAAAGTTGCCGAAACCGGACAGTTTGACCTGTTCATTCTCAATCAGAGCCTGGCGGATTTCCTCAAAAAACTGCTCCACCAGGTCCTTGGCCTCGCGTTTGTTGAAGCCGAGCTCTTCGTGAAGATAATCGGCAATTTCCGCCTTGGTCAGCGCCCCCATCCCTTACTTCCTCAGTGTTGCCTTAACCCCGTTCTCCAGTGCACTGACGACACTGGCAAATAACGCGTTAATCTCATCATCCTTAAATGTGCGGGAAGGATGTTGCAAGGTCAACCCCAGGGCCAGGCTTTTTTGCCCTTCCGGGACCCCCTGACCGGTGTAAACATCGAACACCGTCACAGTTTTCAGCCATTCACCGGCCTGTTCACGGATAATCTGCTCGATGTCGCCTGCCGCAACGGACTGGTCAACAATCAACGCCATATCACGACGCACTTCCGGGAACTTGGACAGTGTCAGATATTCAGTCACACGACCTTGCTCAACAGCGGCCACGTTGACTTCGAACAGATAGGCAGGGCCGTTCAGGTCCATCAGCTTGACCAAAGACGGATGCAGGGCACCTACCACACCGACCACTTCGCCACCACGCAGTACTTCAGCACACTGGCCTGGATGCATGAATGCACGACGTGCAGTACGGAAAGACCAGGCACGGTCATCGCCGCCCAGCGCCAGCAACGCTTCCAGGTCACCCTTAATGTCGTAGAAATCTACCGCAGCATTGTTACCGGTCCAGCCTTCCGGCTCTCGGGAACCCGTGATCACACCCGCCAGCCAGAGTTCCTGTGCCAGCTCACCGTTCTTAGTGACGAAGGTCTGACCAGATTCGAACAATCGCACACGCTGTTGCTGACGGTTCTGGTTGTACTGAACGGTTTTCACCAGACCCGGCAACAGGCTGGTGCGCATAACAGACATTTCACTGGAAATCGGGTTGGACAGTGCCACCGGCTCCAGATCCGGTTCAAACGCTTTGTGCAGCGCAGGATCGATGAAGCTGAAGTTGATCGCTTCCTGGTAACCACGGGCCACCAGCACACGACGCATGACTTCAATACCCTTGCGGCCTTCGTCGATCTGCTTCAGCTGTACACGTGCGACCGGCGTCGTTTCCGGCAGGTTGTTGTAGCCGTAGATACGGCCCAGCTCTTCGACCAGGTCTTCTTCGATGCTGATATCGAAACGCCAGCTGGGGACGGCGACTGTCCAGGTGCCTTCACCGATTGCAGTCAGGGTCAGACCCAGACGGCTCAGCAGGGCTTCGATGTGATCATTCTCAATGGCCACACCCAGTAGGGATTCCACCTTTTCCGCGCGCAGATTCACCTGCTTCAGGGACGGCAGATCGGCTTCACTGGCCACTTCAGAGACAGGGCCCGGTTTACCACCGCAAATCTCAAGGATCAGCTGTGTGGCACGTTCAATGCCCTTGCGCTGCAGCTGGAAATCCACACCACGCTCGAAACGGTGGGAAGAATCCGTATGCAGGCCGTAGGAACGGGCTTTGCCGGCAATAGTGATCGGATTGAAGAAAGCACTTTCCAGGAAGATGTTGCGAGTCTCGGTGCTCACACCGGTATTCTCGCCACCCATCACACCAGCAATCGCCAGCGCCTTGCTCTCGTCAGCGATCACCAGAGTCTCAGCCGTCAGCTTCACTTCGGAGCCATCCAGCAACGTCAGCGGCTCATCGGTTTCCGCCATACGTACACGGATGGAACCGGACAGGGTGTCCAGGTCAAAGCCGTGCATGGGCTGACCCAGCTCAATCATCACGTAGTTGGTGACATCCACCACCGGATCAATGGAACGAATGCCGGCACGGCGCAGGCGCTCACTCAACCACAGCGGGGTTTCCGCAGCAACATTGACATCACGGATCACACGACCCACATACCGGGGGCAGCCAGCCGGTGCTTCCAGTTTTACAGGGAAGGTGTCATCAATCTGTGGCGCGCATTCGGCGACTTCCGGCTCGCAGACATCCGCGAGGTAGTTGGCGCTGACCTCACGGGCGAGACCGGCGATGCTCAGGCAGTCACCACGGTTCGGGGTCAGGTCGACATCAATGATGGCATCATTCAGGTTCAGGTATTCGCGAATATCCTGACCCACCGGTGCATCCGCAGGCAGCTCCATCAGGCCATCGGACGGAATGTCCATGCCCATCTCTTCGCCAGCGCACAGCATGCCGAAGGATTCCACGCCACGGAGCTTGGCTTTCTTGATCTTGAAGTTGCCGGGCAATACCGCACCGATGGTGGCAAACGGGGCTTTCAGGCCAACACGGGCGTTGAGCGCACCGCAGACCACCTGAAACTCTTCACTGCCGGTAGACACACGGGTCACACGCAACTTGTCCGCATCCGGATGCTGTTCGCAGGCGACAATCTCACCGACCACGATACCGGTAAACTCACCGGCAACCGCTTCGATGCCATCCACTTCCAGGCCGGCCATGGTGATCTTGGCCGCCAGTTCCTCGGTACTCGCCTCAGGGTTCACCCACTGGCGCAACCACTGTTCACTGAATTTCATGCTTTGTTCGTCCTCATCGCCTGACGGTGCTTTGATGCCGCCAGGACACACTCAAATACTGTCAAATCCCGCCCTTTCCTGCCGGAAAGGTGATCAGTGGAACTGCTCCAGGAAGCGCATGTCGTTTTCGAAGAACAGGCGCAGGTCCTTCACGCCGTAGCGCAGCATGGCGAAGCGTTCAACACCGAGACCAAAGGCATAACCGGTGTATTTGGTGGCATCGATACCGGCGTATTCGAACACCTTCGGGTGCACCATGCCGCAGCCCAGCACTTCCAGCCACTTAATGGAACCGTCTTCATTGCGGCCCCACTCGATATCCACCTCGGCAGACGGCTCAGTGAACGGGAAGTAGGACGGACGGAAACGAACCTGCAGGTCGTCACGCTCAAAGAAGACACGCAGGAAGTCCACCAGCACGCTCTTCAGATCGGCAAAGCTGACCTTTTCACCCACATACAGGCCTTCCACCTGGTGGAACATGGGGCTGTGGGTCTGGTCGGAATCGCAGCGATAGACCTTACCCGGGCAGATGACCGCAAACGGTGGCTTGCCGCTTTCCATCACCCGCACCTGAACCGGTGAGGTATGGGTACGCAGCACGGTGCCGGGGTTAAAGTAGAAGGTATCGTGCATGGCACGGGCCGGGTGGTGCGACGGGATATTGAGTGCTTCGAAGTTGTGGTAATCATCTTCGATCTCAGGGCCGTCCGCCTGCTCGAAGCCGATGGTGCGGAAATATTCGGTAATCCGCTCCATGGTCCGGGTCACCGGATGGATGCCGCCGATAGCCTGGCCGCGGCCCGGCAGGGTGACATCGATGGTTTCACTGGCCAGGCGGGCTTCAAGCACCGCGTTTTCCAGCGCTTCACGGCGGGCATTGATGGCGGTCTGCACCTGTTGTTTGGCAGCGTTGATGCGGGCGCCGGCAGCCGGTTTCTCGGCGGGCGGCACGTCACGCAGACTCTGCATCAGCAGGCTGATTTCACCCTTTTTGCCCAGGTACTGCACACGTACCTGATCCAGGCTTGCAGCGTCACTGGCGACGGCGACGGCCTCCAGTGCGGCGTTGGTCAGAACTTCGAGATTTTCCATGGGATTTGAGCGTCGGAACCTTGATTCACGGGTGATGCAAAACGGGCTAGTTTACCGGCAATGCCGGGACTTGAACAGCGGGAGGACAGGATGCTGCTGCGTTAAATCACTTACAAAGAATGCATGCATTCATAACATTCTTACAGAAAGAAAAACCCGCCGAAGCGGGTTATCAAAAGTGTCGTTTTTCATATGAGCATTTTTCTTTTGACTCAACTGTCCTTACGGGGAGGCTTGGGCGCTATAGGCGGATAGCCGGGCTTAGCCTTGCGTGGAGCCTCTGACACAGCACCCTGCTCGACCGAAGGCGGTGGCGGAAAATCCTCCCGCTGATTGGCTGCAAACGCCGTCTCATCAACCTCTGGCAGAGGTGGTAACACGTCACCAGTAACTTTGGCTTCCTCGGATTCAATATATGCCTTAGTCAGGGCTGGCGGAGGGGCCGGCCACTCCTCATGACCACCAACTCCCACTCCATCCTCTACAGCAAGCTTATTCTTTTGAGTTGCAACGGCATGCATGGGACGAGGGACATCATAGATTGGCTCATTACGATCGGCTTGTGCATCACGAGGTACAATCTCTTCATAAATCGGTTCTTCCACAGGATGGTTTGAACGCGGCACATCATAGTGACCTCTATCATTTTCGACAGCGGCAATGTGTGGCGACATCATCTCAACGTATACCGATTCATCACTGCCAGAATGCACAGGCTGATTGGATTTGGGCACATCATAATGGCCGGACCTCGCACCACTGATGAACGGAGTCCTTACCGTCATATCCATGTAATCAGATTCAACATTCGACTCGTCTACCAAGGTGCCTTCTTCCAATAGATCTGCCAATGCAGGGGTATTCGGGCCAGCTTCTGCCAGCCCAGCGGCTTTAATATGAAATTTGCTTTTCAACTTCTCCGCCAGCATGTAACGCTCTTTGGCACTGAGCTCATCGCATGCATCGCTCAACGGATAAGTGACATCGTCTATGAATTTCTTGATCTCTGCCTGCATATTATCAACCAGATGCAGCAGGTCACGTTTCAGCTCAGAGCGTTGGAATTCCTCTACCGCCGAATCACTCTTGGACGTCTCCAACGTCTGTTGCAACAGATTATACTGAGCAGCCAACCGCTGAAGCTCTGTACCCGGTGCGAACAAAGCCATCAGAGATGAGGGAATTGCCTTGAAGTCCTTGGCTTTGACATCCCCCTGATGACGCACAACCAGGGTTCGCACTTTACGCTTCAGGTGCTGAAAGAGAATCCATAAGCGACTGTATTGCTTCACAACGGCCTTCTTCGAGGGTTCCATCGCAAAGCTGTCAATGACGGCGTCAGCCCCATCGTCTGCTTTCTGGCTACGATCACCCTCAACGCCCCCTTCACCAACAACAGCATTCACCGACAAGCCCTTTTCTTCTGCCAACTGATTCAGCACTTTACCGAACTGTAACACCAGAGTTGGATCCCGCTTGTCATTACTGGAAGGCTCTGGAATTACCTCTCGAGAAATACGCTCTGGACGAATACATTTGACATAGGTTTTTCTGGCAGCATGTTTGATACTTTCTTCAAGTCCCGGCTGCTTTTTCAAGGTCATGATACGGCTTCCCAGCGACGTAAACGCCATGGCTGATTGCGGCTCTGATACAGGCCGGGAATGACTGGCAACTGCGGGTTCACCAAGCACACCCACCACCTTCTGACCATTCAGGCGCCCATTCTGTTCTCCATCTGCAACCTCAACAGAGGCCGCTGCCTGAGGATCACCGGGATAAGCAATCACTGCCCCTGCCACAGTTTTATTCAATCCTGACATAACACTCTCCTTGCAAACGCATTTTCATTGTTGTTTCAGCACACACGGCTGTTTCATAATTCAACCCCAACAAGAACCAGATAAAAATAAAACATTCATCCAATAGAATCATTTGCAATAAGGACGACAAGAACATCAGAAACACTGCAAAACCATAAAAAACCGATAGCACGCTTTGAAATAAAAGAAACCTATAAACTTTAAAAATGCACAACTACGAAACAGACCACAAAAAAACAACCCCAAAAACAAAGCAGCCTCAAAAAAACGTTATATTTTATACAAAGGACTAATATACCGAGCCATCTGGTTTTTATTTAAAAACCAGATGGCTCAAAAAAGGAATCAATCATGAAAATCAACAACCGTGGAAACACAAGAAGTACACATATCGATGACAAAAGCGACAATGAAAATGTAAAAAGTGGCCGAGTCGAAAAAAGAGGAAAAAAACGACTAAAAGGGAAAGCTGTCAAAACAAACCCAAACGTCATGCGCAACATTGCAAACAACATGAAAGCCGGCGCTCAAGGTGCATCCAACCATGCCGCAGAAAGAAAAAATTCCTCTCCCATAAAAACGGGTAACGTTACTTCCCAGAGTGAAGCTTTCAAGAAAGAATTAAACAAGATACTTCAAGGCCAACTTGAGTCAGCACCATCTAATAGCCGGTCTCAGTTTTTCGTCAACCTCTCAGATGAAGCCATTACCGAGTGTTTATCCGACATAGCAGACTCTGTCAGTGAGGCGAAACGAGAAGAAGCCACATTATCGGGCCAGTATCAAACCTATCAAGATAGCCTGGACTCATTGAAGGACAGCCTTGGCGGTTCCCCCAACTATCAAGGTAAGAAACCCTCACTTGAACTGCATAAGAAGTTTCTTGGCTTACCGATCGATACGGTAAAAACATGGGTTAGCAAATCACTTGAAAAGCGCTGGGTTCCTCGACCTTTATGGAAAGCACTCGGTAGACGTCTCCAATTAGCAAAGACAGGCATGACACACTACGAATATCTTTCATTAGCGATGCAAAGCATCAATAAAATGAAGCAAAACCTGCCTCAAATACAAGAAAAATTACGTAATAAAGATAATGCCTGCCATTTCTTCCATAAAGCAACAGACTTGACCTTCCATGAAAAACTTAACAACCCAACAATGTTAGCGAACTCGTTGAATGACTATATAGAAATGTTTGAAAAAAACATGGACAAGGCTATCCGTGAGGGTACGGTTCAAGCGTTTGTAGAAGAAGCTATGCCTAAGACGGATGTTTGTTTCGAGGCCAGAATGGGCTCAATGATCGCATATACTGCAGCTCACCCACTTGATGGAGAAGAGTCAATTTCTCTCGACAACATTGCCGATTACAGCTCAGAATCATCCATGGAAGATGCCTTGAATGAAGAATTGAAAGTCCTTCTGATGGGTGGGAATGAAATCGCCAAGATCGATGCCGACTACATTTTTAACTACCTGGTCAACGAGCGTAATCTTGTGGGACAAAAGTTCCAGGGTGGATACACTAACACCGAAGATTTCGCAGCCATGATCGGAGAAAGCACAGAGAAACAGGAAATCACCATTACTGAGGATCTTCTGCGACAGTATCTTGATTACGCCGAAAACATCCTTTGCCTATTCTAATTTTCGAATAGGCACGCTTGCCTATTTAACGGTTGAGTAGTAGACATATAGCAACATGCATCACTCATGGTATTTGATCAATTATTGTGCCATGAGTACCCCCAATAATACTGCCTTACTCTTTGCAACCCACTGATTACTGAAATTATTTAGGGTTGATTCTGTACACAACATAAACATCACTCAAGAAAAAAATCATCTAGCACAATCCCAGAACAATCCCACTCCAGCAAGAATCTTTTCCCCGCCCCCTATCTCAATATCTCTACAGTAGACATTGACTATCCCCTACGCTCGGCTCGAGCTTGGCGAGACTACATCTTTCTGTGATCGCCCCCAAATAAACAACCCACAAACTCTACAAAATTTATGACCCCTTACTATATTGGCGTTTTTTTATCTTAGACTGATACAAATAAAAGGACTCGATAACCATGAAAACAGGTAGAACATGAAAATAAAATCTAATAACGGATATTCTAATACCAACCAAGAACAATATCCCCCGACTCCTGACTCAGCTGAAAGCCAGTCTCATGGCCCATGGAAGGTTACAACAACTCCCGGCTTAGAAAGATTGACGCGCATTCATCTAAGATACTGGAAACTCCGCTCAGTCTTTGACAGAAAAGTTTCAAACATAAAATTTTCATATATGAAACTTCTACAAAGAGTTTATAACGCAAGCCCATCTTTAGCGTTCATTCTTTCCGAGCCAGCGCAATTACTCAGGAGAACGATTCCTCACATAGCAGGTCGAAAGAAAAACTTCACAATGTATGGCATCAATACAGGAGAACCCTCATCGCAAGATGAGGTGTTTCGGCCGGTGATTCTCGTGCACGGAGATAAGGCAAATCAAGGCTGCTGGACTCAGCTTGGTAAAGCCTTAATGAAAGATGGTGGTGGTGATGTTTACACACTCAACCTTCCAGCTAACCTCGAAGATCGACCCGAAGCACTGTTAGACAAAATTAAAGAAGTGGCTCAAAAAACCCCCAAAGGACAACCCCTCTGCATTGATTTAGTTGGGCATTCGAGAGGCGTAGAGACAATTATTGAAGCGTTAAGCCAGCTACCCGAAAACATCTACGTCAACTGTTGTTACCTATTAGGTCTTCCCGAAGACAATATTAATATGCATTTCGATGCTTTCTCCAAAGCAAAAGAGAAGAAAAATGAGATTGTACAGTTCCATGGCCGGTATGATTTACTGGAAGACTACAATGCCTTTTCGCCCGATGCCAATTTAGATGGCTCCAACGATGTACATGTTGCCGAATGTGGACACATGGGTTTGCTTTCCAATCGTAAGGTCATCAAGAAAATCGTTGAAAAACGAAAGCAATCACTTCAGCAAGCAAAGAAGATATGAGGAACTGTAAGTACTCAAAAACTCCTGTGCAGACCACATGGCAGCCAGCATGAGGCGTATTCGATAATATTTGCCAGTCTCGGAATT
>NZ_BAABFL010000359.1:0-8964 GCF_039540975.1 Kistimonas scapharcae | reverse complement strand
TTTGCCTGAAGAGCACAGGGGACGCTCTCTTCATTCAATTTAGCCTTACTTCTTCAGATCGTTAAGCGGGAGTTAAGGCCAATATCACCGATATACGCCTCTCGGCCCGTGCAGCCAAAGCCGGTGGTGCAGACGCCGTTTCCCTGATCAACACCATCAATTCCATTACCCATATTGACCTGGACACCATGGTCAGCGCGCCGGCGGTAGGTGGAAAATCGACCAACGGCGGTTACTGCGGCCCGGCGGTCAAACCGATCGCCCTGAACATGGTGTCACAGATTGGCCTTGACCCCGAAACAGCCGACCTGCCTGTCTCCGGGATTGGCGGTATCAACAGCTGGCGAGATGCGGCTGAATTCATTGCACTTGGTGCAGCCAACGTGCAGGTCTGTACAGCCGCGATGCTGCACGGTTTCCGGATTGTGGATGACATGATAGACGGCCTGAGCCGCTGGATGGACGACAAAGGGTACAAGACCATTGAAGACTTTCGCGGACAGGCCCTGCCACACCAGACCTCCTGGCAATACCTGGATCTGAATTACAAAACCATTGCCCACATTGACCCGGCCCAATGCATCGGTTGCGGACGCTGTTATGCCGCCTGTGAAGATACATCCCACCAGGCGATCCGCTACACCCGTAATGATGGTATTCGTAACTTTTCGGTTATTGAAACGGAGTGCGTGGGTTGTAACCTGTGCCAGATGACCTGTCCGGTGGAAAACTGCATCACCATGGTTGCCCAGGATACCGGCAAGCCCTATCTTAACTGGACGCAACACCCGCAGAATCCTTATGCCGGAACGGACTGACAACGGTTAACCCGCTACCCACAGAATAATGAATGACAAGGGAGGCAGTCATGAGCGAGCAGCGATCAACCATGAAAACACGTGGTGATTTTTTTGAATTAGAGGTTGGCGAAGACCTGAAGCAAAGCCCGTTGTTCAATGACGATATAGCCCCCACCCGCCTGGAAGAGCGTACCTGGAAAACCGGCCATGTCGCCTCCCTGTGGGTGGGCATGGCCATTTGTGTTCCGACGTATACACTGGGTGGGGTGCTAACCGCCTATTTCGGTTTGTCCGTTACCGAAGCACTGCTGACCATCCTGCTGGCCAATATCATTGTATTGATTCCTCTGATGCTTAATGCTTTCAGCGGCACCCGCTATGGGATTCCGTTCCCGGTTGTCCTGCGTTCGTCGTTTGGCCTGCGGGGTTCCAACCTCCCCTGTCTGATCCGTGCCGTTGTCGCCTGTGGGTGGTTCGGTATCCAGACCCTGTTTGGTGGGCTGGCCATTCACCTGATGTTTTCAGCATTGTCCGAAAGCTGGGCCTCGCTCGGCGGAACCGGTGAAGTCATTGGTTTTTTTCTATTCCTTGTCTTGAACCTTTACGTTGTCATTCGTGGCTCTGAAGCGATACGTAAACTGGAGAGTTTTTCAGCCCCCCTGCTGCTGATCGTGGGTCTTGGCCTGATGATCTGGGCACTACCCAAAGTCGATCTTGGCGCCTTGCTCGCAACACCTGCCAACCGCCCTGAAGGTGACAGTGTCTGGGGATATTTCTTCGGTGGTCTGACCGCCATGGTTGGGTTCTGGGCCACCCTGTCCCTGAATATTCCTGACTTCAGTCGTTTTGTACGTTCCCAGAAAGACCAGCTGCTGGGGCAGGCGCTGGGGCTGCCATTAACCATGTTTTTCTTTGCGGCACTGGGCGTAGTGCTGACAGCAGCCTCCCATATCCTAGTTGGCCAGACCATTTCCGATCCAGTCAACTTGATCGGGCAAATCGATAATAAAGCCGTGGTTGTGATTGCGATGCTTATGATCATTATCGCCACGATATCTACCAATACCGCTGCGAATATCGTGTCACCGACCAATGATTTCCAGAACATCGCTCCAAAACTGATTGATGGCAAACGGGGAGTACTGCTCACCGGCCTGGTGGGAATTCTGCTGATGGGCTGGGAGCTTCTGCGCAAACTGGAACTGATCACATCCAATACCAGCGTTGAAGCGCTATACACCGGCTGGCTGCTGGGTTATTCCAGCCTGCTGGGACCGATTGCCGGGATCATGATCGTGGATTACTTCATTATCAAGAAACAGCAATTACACCTGGTGGACCTGTATCGCCAAGGGGGGCACTACCCATCGGTTAATCCGGCAGCCATGCTCGCTTTTACCATTCCGGTTGCGCTGACGGTCACGGCAATCATTACCCAATCCATGATGTGGTTTTACAGCTACGGCTGGTTTACCGGTTCTCTGCTGGGAGGGCTACTCTATTACGCCTTCAGTAAGACACAATCGCCGTCTGAACCCACACAAGACGGTGAGAATGACAACTCACGTCGTACGTCTGCCGACAACCACAGTGAAGCACTGAGCGCAGAAGTCATATAAGTTACCCGCCGGTTTGCCTCCAGAGACAAACCGGTCATTTCCCCCGTATTAATCCGTGCAATTCAACCGGTTCATGGCTAGGATTTCGGGCAAATCCATTGCTGGCCATTGACACCCACCATGAATGTTTCTGACCTGATCACCGCCAACCAATCCCTCTGGCAAGAATACACCCAACACCGCTTCGTCCGACAATTGGGCGATGGTACATTGCCAGACAGCGCATTCAGGCACTACCTGATCCAGGATTATCTTTTTCTGAAACACTTTGCGCGCGCCTATGCGCTGGCGATTTATAAATGCGACAGTTTTTCTGCCATGCAGCGCCCATTGACAGCACTGACCGGCCTGCTGGAGCATGAAACCAGCCTGCATGTCGCCTACTGCCAGGAATGGGGAATTTCAGAACAGGATCTGGAGAACATAGAGGAAGACAGCGGCACTGTCGCTTATACCCGACTGGTACTGGATATCGGCCAGTCCGGCAGTCTGACGGAACTCTATGTCGCGCTGGCTCCCTGCGCATTGGGTTACGCCGAGATCGGTGCCTGGCTGCCGAAGCAATCGTTTACGGCCCGGGCAAATAATCCTTACATCGCCTGGATCGATATGTATGCCGGTGAAACCTTCCAGCAACTGGCGGTGGACGAAACCCGGTCACTGGATGAAATGATGAAAGAGATTTCTGCCGACAGTCAGCAGGGTCGAAAACTGAACCGGATTTTCCGCGATGCTACCCGCATGGAAATTGCATTCTGGGAACAGGGCCTGAACAAACAATAAACGGCTGTAACCGTTTAAACGCATTAATAATAAATACCCAGACTCAGACTTTATCTACAGCCCACGCACTGTGGGTTGTAGATAAAAATATGAGATGTTTTTTATTCTGGTAGTTATTAATCGATCAGGACAGACCACTAGGCGTGACAATAGTGCGCAGTTCAGGAATTGATTTGATCACATAATCCGGGCTGATATCGTACGTCCAGGGCTCATCCTGTGGATTAAACCACACCGTACGGATACCCAGCTGTTTGGCAGCCAGAACGTCATTCTCCGGGCTGTCGCCGATATGCAGCATTTCATCAGCCGTTACTCCAGCCTGTTCCATGGCCAATTGATACATTAACGGGTCTGGCTTGCTGCTATTGATATCCTCAGCTTTCAGGACAAAATCAAAGAAGCGTTCAATCTGCAGGTTGGCCATTTCAATATTACCATTGGTCAGCGCCGCGAGTGTGTAATGCTCATGGAGGTATTCCAGTGTGTCCAATACACCGGGGTAATAAGCAATACGCCGCCGCCACTGGCTAAAAATTTCAAACGCCGCTTCAGCCCCTGCGACGATCTCTTCACGACCGTAACCCGCCTCTTCCAGCGCGATCTCCATGCCAATGATCCGGGCACGACTGACCTGATGCCGGAACTCAGGGTATTGTTCACGAAAACGGTTTTTCAGGGCATCCAACCCTTCAAGATCATAGTGATCCGCCAGATTGGGGTAATTCTCCAGCAGCCAGCTATAACATTGACGCACGGCTTCCTTGATGACGACCAGGTTATCCCACAGGGTATCGTCCAGGTCGAAGGTAATCAGCTTAAGAGTCATTCGTCGTCCTTCTTCCGTGCCCGCGGGTGTGCCCGGTCATAGACGTTGGCCAGATGCTGGAAGTCCAGATGGGTGTAGATCTGGGTGGTGGAAATATCACTGTGTCCCAGCAGTTCCTGCACAGCCCGCAATTCCCCACTGGATTCCAGCAAATGGCTGGCAAAAGAGTGTCTGAGTTTATGCGGATGCAGATTACCCTCCAGCCCCTGCTGCAATCCCCATGCCTTCACCCGAACCTGTACCTGACGTCGGCTGATCCGCTGCCCCCCACGGGCTATAAATACGGCGTTTTCCCCATCCTGCGCCATACCCCGACGCACCGTCAACCACTGCTGAATCGCGTCCCGGGCTTTACTGCCAACCGGCACGATCCGCTCCTTGTTGCCTTTGCCGACAACTCGCACCACGCCCTCGTCAAGATCAAGATCGACCAAATCCAGCGCCACCAGTTCCGCGAGCCGTAAGCCGGAGGAGTAAAACAACTCCATCATGGCATGATCCCTCAGCGACAGCGGTGAGTCCGGCGTCACATTCAGCACACCGGCAAGTTGATCCGTATCCAGGGTATCTGGCAATTTCTTCGGGCGTTTCGGTGCCTGCACCTGCAACCCCGGGTTACTGTGACAAATCCCTTCACGCATCAGAAAATCAAAAAACTGTCGTACGGCAGATAACCAGCGATGCAGACTGCGGGCCGATAAGCCTTCACGCTTTAACGCTGCCAAGCAACGACGCAGGTGTTCTGCCGTCAGTGCGGGCCACTGTTCAATGGTCAGCCCGGCTGCCAGCAACGAGAGTTTCTGGATATCGCGCTGATAGGCCGCACAGGTGTTTGCGGCAAAGCCTTTTTCATGGCGAAGAAAACTGAGATACGCGTCAACTGCCTGGTTCATGGCTAATGATGCCGTCTTGTTTTCCAATGCGCTTTGGTGATCGTTTGTATTTCCGCGTTTCCCGGGCAGTTTGTCCGAACCCTTGTCCGACACACTCACATCAGCCGCCCCAGGATGCGCCCCAGTGCATCCGCAATAAAGCGTACAAATAGCGTATCGACACCGGCTCGGAACTGGTCAGTCTGTCGGCTACCCAGTGCCAGGATACCCAGCCGCTCATGGTAATGGAGTGGTGTGACGGCAGCCGAGGCGATCGTGCGGGCATGATTGGAAAAAAGGAAAGCCGCTTCATCGGGACGTAGACGTCCACAGACCGTACGATTGCCCTGCATATTGCGGCTTAACAGGTCCCGCACATGCCTGCTGATATCCCGCTCACGGCACAGCCGCACACGGGTTTCCAGGGGACGGTCACTGATCAGGATAAAACTGCAATAATCAATCTGAAAATCGTGCAGCAGACTGTCTTCAAGGGTGTCCGCCACCTGGTCCAGGGTGTCGGATTCCATCAGTGCAAGCAGCAACCGACGACACTGTTCAAACAACTGATCATTATCACGGGCAATTGTCACCAGGCTGCCAAGCCGCTGATTTAATTCACTGTTACGCTCACGTAACAACGTCACCTGTCGCTCAACCAGGGAGATGGTGTCGCCGCGTTGATGGGGAATGGAGAGTTCAGCCAGCAGGTCATCCCGATGATGGAAATAGTCCGGATGCTGTTTGAGGTAATCTGCGACCTCGTCAGCCGTCAGCCCCGTTGTTGACGCCTGCTGCCCCTGTTTGTCCATGGATGATCCTGTGCACCTAACCGTAATGATCAGGGAAAATCATACTTTGGATTATGAAGGTATGCACGATATTAGTATCATCCATAAAGACAATTTCATTTTCCCAATATGGCTGTACTAACACTATTGGTAAATTCTATTTAACGCACGCTTTATTCTTACATACTTTGTCTTTATTGGGTTTAACGTATTACCAATAGTTGCTAACAACCCACGCTTATCGACAAATGCACAATATTCACGATACTCATCGTAGTGTCTCAAATGCCTCTCTTCTGTTTTAGCTCTGGCGTAATAGATCAAATTCCACATCAGCAAAGCCATAACATTAATATAAATGCTCACCCCCCCCCTTCAGTGACAAAAGGTATGGTAATTAGCCACCAATAAATATTTTTAGAAACATAAGCCGGGTGCTTCACCCATCGATATGGGCCAGAGGAAATGACACCTCGGTATGTAAGGTTTGAAAAACGAACCCCCATTGATAATGTTGCCCACCAGTATATCCCCCATGTTAGTGCGACAAGGATACCCCAAACCCAATAAAACGGTGAGTCCTGCGGCAAAATATCAGCCCAGTAAAGGTTATCTTGCTGATGCAGCATATTTGTTACGTACTGGTTGAAAGGAGGATAACAAATCAGACAAACCAGCCAACCAGAAAGGGTAGAATCAACACTTTTGATCTCAGTATTAAATAATTTCAAAGATAATACGTAACCAAGCGTACCAATAAGAACATCAATTGTAAGGCCTAGCACAAACAGGTATTGGAAAATTTTAGAAGAAAAAACATCCTCAACTTTCCATCCCAAAAGATCGTTAACGGCAATAATATAAAAACCATACATCAACGGTAAGAAAAAGACTTTGACCAATAAAGCTCGAAAAAAATGTTTTCCCCATTTACCGGCTGGTTTACCCGTTGCAAGAAAGCGCCCAACGTAATAATACTCATCATACGGATCATTTTGTCGTAGATCTGAAAAAACAATATAGATCGGAACAAGAACCAGCAAAAAAGAAAACAGCCACAAGTCATTCCAGAAACTGTTAAGCCATGTAAAACCTACCAACGTTCCCAAGTAACTGTACACTGGCATTATCAGCAAAATTAAACTTGCGGAAAAGATCTTATACTTGACACGCTCAGAAGAAAAACCATGCCGCCTGACGTTAAACAGCTGCCTTAAATTTTTTGATTCACTGACTATATAACCCAGAAAAGCTGAAAACAGCAAAACAACCGGTATTATTGGATACTGAGCAACACCCAGAAGCTTAAACAAAAACAAACACGAGAAGAAAAAACACAGTGCAAATAAGGAACTTTTCATATTTCAGCGCCTGAAATCCATGTTATGTAAACGCACCCTTTCCTTCACGCCAAAAACCAATCTGGAAACAGGATCACCCATCGGTTCATGGCTGCGTCCCAGTCACGGACAGGCATGGCGCCAACTCTCTGGTGCCTTAGCGATGCCCCGATAAAAAACCGTCATGACAAACTTGTCATTCGGGAATGTTTTCCACTGCTGCGTCGTCTTCCTGATGAGGCGGTTGAACGACTCAGGAATGCGGGTAAGACCATCACGGTAGAGGATTGGATACGGACGATTTTGCCCGCGCACCACCTCATCCTGTCGTGCGCCGCTCATCCTTGACGTTTTTTTGTTATGTCCATTGCGACTGTTGCCCGTGTTCTTTCCAGCAGCATCATCTTTCCTGTATGCCAGCGTGTTCGCCCAGCCCTGCTGTCAAAACACACGCGATAGCCGTTGGAGAAGTTCTCTGCTGAAATTGGCCAGATCATTCTGAGTCTTGGTTTGGCTGGCCACTTTTTCGATAAGTTCCTGGTCAAATTCAACGCTCATTGTTTTCCCCCGTTTCGGGTATTAACGACAAGCGTTTGCACAATCCCAGTGACAATCCTTCATTTGAATATAGGTTATAAATCAGGGAGAGCTATACTGGCCCGCCCTTTTGCTGATGCCAGGTGGGGAATGCTGGGGCAATAATAACGGTTGCCGGATATCACGTCCCCCATCAAAGATGGCAATACAGGTTGACCAGGAACACGGTGATGATGGTGGTGATCAGGCCGCCAAAGGTAATCAGGTACTGCCGGCTCATGCCGGCCATTTCTGTCCGTAATTCGGCAAAGCCCTGATGCATACCGGTTTGGACGGAATCAATCTTTTGGTTCAGCTCAAGGTAGCGGCTGTCTATCTTTTGATCCAGCTCGTGATAGCGGTTATCTATTTTCTGATCCAGTGCGTGATAGCGGCTATCAATCTTCTGGCTCAGCTCATGGTAGGCGCTATCGATTTTCTGGTTGAGTTAATGGTAGCGGGTGTCCGAACGTAGCTGAACCTGCATGATGGCTTCTTGCATAACCAGAATATCCTTTTTGCTGGCATTGTATTCCGGATCCAACGAAGCGCTGACTTTGGCAGCCAGTTCCTGGTCTACCCCGATCCGGATCAGCTCTGTAGACAGATTTTCGGGCATAACGTCTCCCACATAGACAGTAAATGTCACTCCCCGTCAAAGTGATAAAGCCGGACAAGACGAAGCGCATTCCACCGGTAACCCGCTGAACACGGAAGGCTGTTTTCAAGATCCAACACCGTGTGACCTTATGGAGAGGAATAGCAAAGTGCAGAAAAGATAGTACGACCGTGGTGAATTCGCCAATTTGATGGATATCACTGTTTACCTGACTTAAGGGAGGCATTGCCTATTCCATTAGAAAATAGAATCATCAGGAATCAGGAATCAGGACAGCCCTATTGCACAAATTATACGGCGGAATAATTATGCGGTTTGGAACACAGCGAAGGATGAGCAAGAAAAGGACAATACTAAAAGACGTCGTCAAATAGGGGTTTGAAGCTGTCGTCTTTGATAAACGCAATCACCGATCGAAGAAGCATCTAATCGATAGGGTGAGACATTATTCCAGATTCAAAACCAGCTACTCTTTTCTTTGACGCAACAGTGTCATCTGTCTCTCCACTAAGTAGAAAGTATCGCCGCATTGATGTGGAATAGAGAGTTCGGTCCGCAGGCTACCCCTATGGTAGACGCCCGTTGCCCTGTTTGTCCAAGGATGATTCTGTGCACCTAAACGTAATGACCAGAAAAAATCCTACTGGGGATTAGGTAAGTACTCAAAAACTCCTGTGCAGACCACATGGCAGCCAGCATGAGGCGTATTCGATAATATTTGCCAGTCTCGGAATT
>NZ_BAABFL010000358.1:0-8845 GCF_039540975.1 Kistimonas scapharcae | reverse complement strand
GGCTACTTGGCACCTTTCAAGTATGAACAGGAACTTGCCAAGGCAGCGTAAAAAAGTGTCCGGAAAACTCTTGCCAGATCAGAGAGGCTATTCGCCTGGCTCTAAAATTTTCGGCGTATCGTTACACGTTACGAGTATAAGCTAGAGAATTTTCTTGGTTTTTTAAGGCTTGCTGGTTTCATGATTCTTGCCAAGAAGTATTTATGAGATGGTTTCTAGTCACTATTGAGATGGATTTCGTAAAGTTTTTGAGAGTTGTGTGAAAAAAAACATATGATTAAAATTTTAGTCATAAGACTGAATATGTATGTGTGCCTTTTGTCTCATATAGTATCTGGAGGTTTAATATGATGAATGTGAACAAAAGGGCGAATAAATAAAAGAAGTTTGTTCTTCTGCTTAGCCCTATTTCGGTATTTTTTATTTTTAGTATGGTGTTTTTGAGGCTTCTAAGTTGATTTAGAAATGATGAGCCTGTTAGCTCACCATCTTTGTTGGGAGGGTATCATCCTGGTAAGCAGATAGGTGCCAGTGTCTCCTCTAAAGATTAAGTATTATTCATAAAAAAAACAGGGTAATAGCTCGCCCTTTGCTACTGCAATCAAGTATCATGAGCTATTGAATAATTTAGCTGTAACAGTGCATGACAGAACAGAATAGAGCAACGAAAAAGCGTCGGATTACCGTGGTGGGTGGTGGTAGCTTTGGTACTGCCCTCGCAGATATCAGTGCGACAAAGGGTAACCATGTTCGTCAGTGGATGCGTTCTGCTGAGCAGGCGGAGGCCATGAACACAACCCATGTTAACGAGCGTTATCTGCCTGGATTTACGATTAACCAGAATGTGGTCGCGACCTCAGATCTTGCCTTTGCCCTGGAAAGCAGTGACCTGGTTTTTGTTGCCATACCGAGTAAGGCGTTTCGCGAGGTCGTACGTAGCATGAAAGGCTTGGTGGATGGCAAGCTACTGGTCTCGACCACCAAGGGCGTTGAAGCCGAAACGTTCGACCTGATGAGTGAGATTTTGCATGAAGAGTTGCCAGGTGCACGTATCGGTGTACTGAGTGGTCCAAATCTGGCCAAGGAAATTATGGCGAAGTGTATAACGGCCACAGTGATTGCCTGTGAAGATGATGAGCTTTGCCAAACGGTTCAGGAAGTCCTCCATTGCGACTATTTCCGGGTTTACGCTAACCATGACCGTTATGGTGTGGAGTTAGGTGGAGCTCTGAAGAATATCTATGCGATAGTGTCAGGGCTTGCGGAAGCCTTGGGTATGGGGGAGAACACCAAGAGTTTATTGATTACCCGCGCGCTGGCTGAAATGGGTCGATTTGCTGTGACGATGGGCGCGAATCCCCTGACGTTTCTTGGACTGGCCGGCGTCGGCGACCTGATTGTGACCTGTACGTCCAATCTGAGTCGCAATTTCCGGGTAGGGTATGCCTTGGGTGAAGGCAAGTCTCTGGAAGCCGCAGAAAAGGCGTTAGGGCAAGTGGCTGAAGGCATCAACACCTTAAAGCTGGTAAAAGAAAAGGCGGATGAAATGGGGGTTTACATGCCCATTGCTACAGGCCTTTATGAAATTATCTTTAACGGTCATGATATTGCCGATATTGCCCGCACCATGATGTTGCGTGAGCAAAAGACGGATGTTGAGTTTATCCTGCAGCAATCTTGAGATTGTCTGTCGGAAGCGTCATATTGAGTGCAAACAGAGAGAAGGCTGGTGGTGCTATGGATGAAAAACTGAAAAAAAATCTGATGTCCGAGTCGCTCTGGCTGCGGATACTCTATATGGTTATTTTTTACCTGGTCAGCCAGGTGGCTATCATGTTGGTGGCTATTCTTGCGGTTGCTCAGGCGCTGTTTAGCCTGGTCACGGGTAAGCCGAATCTGAACTTGCAGGAGTTCAGTATTGGTTTAAATCGTTATCTCTATCAAATTCTCTGCTTTTTGACGTTTAATAGTGACAAGAAGCCCTATCCATTCAATGACTGGCCGAAAGTGGATCATGCAGAGGCGGTAGAGCAATACCGGAACGAATGATGTGATGAAATTGTATATCATGCGTCATGGGGAGGCGGCTCCTTTCGCGGATGTTGATCGGAACCGTTCTCTCTCAGAGCATGGCCGTTGGCAGGTCTCTGAAGTTGCCCGGCAGATGTCAGGCCTGCCATTGAACGGCATTCTCGCCAGCCCCTATCTGCGAGCTCAGCAAACAGCTGAACTGATGCAAGTCGGTATGACTGCTATGGGTATACCTGTGGTCTGCTGTGATCAATTGATCCCCGATGCGTCTGTTCGAGCCGTGCTGGGGGCTATTCCCGATAGCGGCTGCTGGTTGCTGGTGTCTCATATGCCGCTTGTCAGCAGCCTTGCAGGCCTCCTGATGCAGGATGCACCAGATCAGGGAGTCATCTTCTCCACGGCTATGGTGGTTGGTCTTGAGATGCCCGTCGTGGCTCCTGGGCTAGCTACTCAATCATTAATTTATCTTCCCTGAAACGTTACTGCAGGCTCTTCTAGGTTGCAGGATGAGCTTGGAAAACGGTCTTCCCTAATTTGCTTGTGGTTGTGCGGAACCTTCATTTGCCTTTGCTGTCTGAGAGGGAGGCATGGACAGGGATTGCTCACTATACTCTCGCGTCTTGCCCCTTGATGGAAACTGATGCGATTGAGCGCGTATAGGGATTTAGCTGTTACTCTCCCGCCATCATCGTGGCAGTTTTTTAAACGCTTGTAAATGTCCCTAGATAAGCCATAGGGGGGGAGTATGCCAAACCAAGTTACATCCTGTTGCCAGATGCGGGCGCATTTGATCGCTTTTGTGGCAGCATTATTTTGTGGGTATCAGGTCTATATGCAGGCGTCACCAGGGAGTATGGTTAATGACTTAATGTCGAGCCTGCGGATAGAGCTTGCCGGTGTTGGTTTCTTGGCTAGTTGCTTGAGTTATTCCTACTTGTTATTTCAAATGCCGGCTGGACATCTTCTGGATCGGTTTGGGTGTAAACAACTCCTGCCATTGGCGATCTTGTCAGTCGCTGCTGGCTCCTTGTTGATGGCCTTTGCTGAAACACTATGGCAAGCCGTCCTGGGTAGAGTTGTGATGGGAGCCGGGAGTGCCTTTGCAATTGTTGGCTCTTTTTTGCTGGCGTCAGAATGGTATGCGGCGTGTTGGTTTCCACTGTTGGTCGGATTGTTTGAAATGGCTGGTATGGCCGGAGGGGTGGGGGCAACGACTATTTTACCCGCCATGGTTGATGTCTTTGGTTGGCGCACGGGAATGATAATGAATGCTGTAGCTGGGGTAGTGCTGGCAATTACTGTATTTATTGTTGTTTGTAGTGGGAAGCCTCTTACCATTCCTGATGATGCTGATGAAATAAGTAACGCTGTGCAGCACCCTATTTTTCGTATCCTGCTTCTAAATGCGCTTTACGGGTTATGCATGTTTGGCATGGTCAATGTTTTTGCCATGTTGTGGGGGTTGCCCTTTCTTAAAACGCTATATCCTGATAACCAATCTGCAGCAGGTATGGGGTTGGCCTGCATGTATTTGTGTATCGCATTAGGTGCCGTCTGTTCCGGATGGTTGGCTGGTGTGGTCAATCAATGTCGTACCTTGATGATGGTGGGCGCTTTTGTCGCATTAAATTGTTTAACAATCATTCTTTATGTGCCTATGCCGCTATTCATAATGGTGTTGATGTTGTCGCTGTTTGGATTTGCGTCGGGTTTCTATAGTCTTGCATTTTTTCAGTCAAGACAGATTGCGCCGAGTCGAAAACTGGGACAAGTGATGGCGGCTATTAACGGCAGTATGTTGATTGCCGGTATCTTGTTTCAACCGCTGATTGGATGGTTGCTTGATCAACAGTTATTGTCAGACCAAAAGCTCAGTGTTGTTCATTTTCAGATTGCTTTAAGTCCCTTGGTATTTTTGTTGCTGCTTGCTTTGCTAGTAGCGGGGTTGTCTAGGGATCCGTTATCTGTGAGGAGTTGTTGAATATGACGCGAACGACAGGGAAGTCGTATGACTATGCAAGCGTGAAGTCTCTGCTTGCATACAGTGTATGCGCGATGTTTGTTGCATTGCAGTTTATGCTACAGGGGTCAGTGAGTTTGATGGTGCCCGAGTTGCAGCATGCTTTCGATGTAGATATAGCGGGTATCGGCTTCTTGTCGTCTTGTTTTTTTTATCCATATGTTTTTATGCAGATACCGATGGGACGGTTTGTTAGTCTTTATGGCGTTAAGCGAGTTTTATTTTATTCGGCCAGCCTTTTAGCCATTGGATGCGCCCTTTTTCATGCGGCGACAACATTCTCACAGGCGTTGGTTGGAAGAATTTTGATGGGTGGAGCCAGTGCATCTGGAGTCGTTTCAACGCTGGAGGTGATTTCCTTACTGTTTACTGTGCGTTGGTTTGGTTTGCTGGTAGGTGTTATGGACGTTGTCTGTATGATTGGCGCTGCAGCAGGTGAGTGGTTTATTCCCTGGGAAATGGATCATACAGGATGGGAGGGCGTTTTACTGTTATCTGCAATTGCGGGGCTTTGTATCTCTATTCTTGCCTGTCTACTATTGCCTTGTAGCACTGGACAAGAGTCTAAAAGCGACAATAATAGTTACGGATATTCGCATATTTTAAGAGTGCTGTTTGATGGGCGTATCTGGAAAGTATCGATTGCTGGTGGGTTGGTGTTTGCACTGGTAAACAGCTTTGCAGCAATGTGGGCGATTCCCTATTTTACTTTAGTATTTGATGGCTCTGTTTCTGTTTCTGTTGCTGATGTGGTCAGTCTGGTATTTGTAGGGGTAGCGATTGGCGCACCAATCATTGGATATGTCAGTGGTTGTCGTTATCAGGCAAGACGGTTGATGATTGCTTGCAGTATTGCCTGCAGTTTGTTGTTTGGGGGCGTTTTGTATTACCCGGTTTCTGAGGCATTAGTCAGTTTCTGTTTGCTGTTGATGGGGATGGCTTGTGGTGCTTACGTTATTCCTTTTGTTCAGGTAAAGCAGTGGAGTGAGTCATCTATTCTTTCCCCTGCATTGGGGATGGTGAACATGATTGAGGTCGTTGTAGGGACGATTATATTTCAGCCGCTTATTGGTGTGCTTTTGAATGCTTCAAATATTGAAGCTACGATTGCTTCCTATCGACTTGCATTTACTGTTTTGTTGGTTGGTCTTATTGTGGGTGTGATAAGTGTCTTGTATGGGAAGGATAAAGATTAATTGATGGTTTTGGTCGTTAAGAGTGGAGGGGGTGTTGTCTTTTATTTCGAATATTTATATAGGAGTTCGGATTATATTTAATTTTTATTAAATGTCTAAGTTATTTATTCTAAATAATATGTCTAATTCTATCGGTTTACCATAAGCGCTAATATTAATAAAAAAGATGGGATATCGATATGGATGGTTACAGAGGACAGATTACCTCGCAACCAAGTTTTTCTGTTCATTCCTGCATGGAGCCTCAGAAAACGGATAAGGTTGTTGAGGTTCAAAAGACACAGGGTTTATCTGAACTCGGTTCACTGTGTCCCAATAAATCGCTCTTAGAGTACAGCATTGCTGCACTATCCCCATTCCAAGCATTTGGTCAAATAGCCGGTAGCGCGCATCATGTCTTAGGGGCTGCTGCCAGTGTTGCTAAAAAAACAGGACAGATTGGTAAAGCGTTTGTTGAAGATTTTGCCATGACAACAGCCAGTACATTATCGTCAGCCCTATTCTCTGAAGCAGCAGCACGTATGGTGGGTTTTGCCGCATCTCTCTCTCAGGCAGGCTTAGCATTGCTTGACGAAGTGTCTGGTGGGTTACCTGTTTCCGTGGATGTTGTAACACCGTTATTGCGTAAGGCTGGTATAGAAGTGAGCGACATGACACCACAAGAATTACGGCAGCTTTCATTTTCTATTGCGGCTTTGCATTTGGGGAACAGTCAAACCATCAGTCTTGATAATGCAAAATTCCGTTACCATAAGCCATTCACTGATTATGCGATTGATATCAGTAAAGTTACCCTTGAACGCTTACAGCCCATGAAAACGGGATCTAAAGGTAATGATGCCCAGATGGATTTTGAAGCTGAACGATTATCAATGGTATTGTCGTATGTGCCTTTAAATAATGGTTCGAGCAGTAATAATGCCAGTTTAAAACCTACGACGGTTAAGCTTGAGATTCCCGTGCCGAAGCTGTCAGCGAAAACCAATTTACTGACTCTGTTGGGTGAATATGGTGCCAATGTTGCCGCGTTGCTAAAGAGTTATATGCCGGGCCATGAGGCTGTTGATTATCAATCCTTACAGCATTTCATGGTTGATGAAAAAACGGGTGTGGCATTCTCTGCAAAAACAGTGGGGATTGAAATACTTGAACATGGTTCCATGCTGGAAGGGTTTGCCCAGCATGGAGATACGGATAAGAATCCAACACTGTTATTTCATAATCCTCATTTTGGGCAAGAAAATCTGCAGTTTGTAGGTATGAAGCCCATGGTGGATAGCCAGCCTGTTGTCGGGTTCGGATTGGCCGAGATGGATAATATACAAGCCGGTCCTATGACACTTAAGAATGGTTATGTTTATCTGGATGAGCAGGCCAATGGCTCGTTACGGTTTAACCTGGAGACAAACTTTAAAAGCCTCAATGAATACTGTCCTGAATGGTTGCCAAAGCATCTTAGAAAAAAGGTTACTGCCAGTCAGGATGCAGAAAGAAAGTGTGTGCTTTGTATTGATTTGAAAGTTCGGGAAGGCATGCTGGATTTGGATCGCCTTTGGGCAACAGGATTTAATGAAGGCGGCGTCAATTTGGTTCAGAAGCTACTCACACATTGTTTGCTGGCCAGCCTCAACTCCAAAAAGACGCGTATCGCTGAAGACCGACTAACAGTTGCGGTTCCGGTAAAACCTCGCGGTGAGCTACGCTCCAGGCCTGATGATGTGCTGGGTATTGTGCCGGAAGGATACCATCTCGAAGGTAATGGTGATATTGCCGTCACACCGCAGACTCGCCGTGCACAACCTGGAGGATTGAAAGGGTTGGCCGCGTTTCTGCAATCTGCGCGTGACAAAATTGAAAAAATGGATAAGAAAAGTGAGAAGCTCAAACAGAATATAAAAAAGGTTAAAAATAAATTAAAGAACAGTGAAAAGGTAACCGTGAATACGTGGTTGCCTATACCGGAAGAAACGAAAGCCTTTCGGACGGTAGAAGGGGGGAGAGGTAAAATCGATATGTTTACACTCCTTGCAGAAAGCGGCTATGACTGGAGACCAAAAAAATAAATTCTGTTTTATTGATATTGACTATAAATTGTATGAGATGTTTCGATAGTTACTATTGTTAATGAAAACAGATTTTTGGATGGTTTGATGCCGTTTTTTCTCTCATGATGCTCCCCCCCCCTGTTAGTTTTTCTTAGCGCTTGTCAACGGACACGTTAACATGCGATTCTCGAAGGAATATCGTTATTGGCCTATGTTTTTGTCGAGAGATTCACGATGTCTATATGGAAAAAGTCGTTTAGCCTGGAAGGCCTGAATAATGGGATGAAAAATACCCTATGCGAGCATCTGCAAATGCATGTTACGGAAGTCGGTGATGATTATGTGATAGGTACGATGCCGGTGGACTCCCGTACCACGCAACCAATGGGGTTGTTGCATGGAGGCGCCTCAGTTGCATTGGCCGAAACGCTGGGAAGCCTGGCGGCGAATCTGGCCGTCGATCAAACATGTTACTGTGTTGGTTTGGATATCAATGCAAACCATATTCAAAGCATGAAATCAGGCCTGGTGACAGCGAAAGCATCGGCTAAGCATATTGGACGATCTACACAGGTTTGGGAGATTACCCTTCAAGATGAAGCAGGGCGCTTGGTCTGTATATCCCGTTTGACTATGGCGGTCAAACGAATTTCGGGTTGAACACATATACTATTCAGGTCTGATACTTTCATGTCATTTCCTATACAGCAGGTCGAGTGCCCCAATCAGGATCGCGAGCTAATACCCATCGAGTTTTTGGTATTGCACTATACGGCAACAGATCTTTCCAGCACACTGGCCATCTTTAAGGATGAACAGCGTGGTGTATCCTCGCATATGGTGATTGATGTTGATGGTAGGGTCTATTATCTGGTCGACTGCCTGCAGGGGCAGGCTTATCGAGCGTGGCATGCCGGGCGAAGTTCATATGTGGATGGGGAAAAGACGTGGTCTGGATTTAATGACTTTTCTATTGGCATTGAACTGGTGAACGCCAATGGCAACATCTTTCCTTTTACGGATGCCCAGTATCAGTCATTGGCAGCAGTCGTCTTGCTGTTGAAGCAACATTATCCCTCACTGGTGAATCCGAGTCGTATTCTTGGACATGAACATATTGCCGGGTATCGCGGTAAAGTTGACCCTGGTTACTGTTTTGACTGGAATCGTTTTTGGCAGATGTGTTATCCGGATGTACAAACGCCTGAACGTCAGTCGGTGTGTCCTGAGGCGTTACGACTAAAGGCTTGTGCAATGGCGGCATTCAGCACTGATTCTCTCCATGAGAATGCACAGTTCTGGATGCATATGAACGCTTTGATGGAAACTGCGGTTGAACTTGCGAACATGGGCAAGCCTTGAGTCGGGAAATTAAGTTTATGACTTGACTGGCATGACGATAAATTCAGTGTTGAAAGTCATATACAGGTACTATCGTACTTGTCATAGTTTGCTGTCAATAACAAGAATAAACCTTAAATCCCGCTTAACCTTGGGAATGTGAGCAAGCTGGCCGTACTTTTGGCAACAGAGTACAGTTTTTGCACAAAACG
>NZ_BAABFL010000357.1:0-8271 GCF_039540975.1 Kistimonas scapharcae | reverse complement strand
GCGTTTTGTGCAAAAACTGTACTCTGTTGCCAAAAGTACGGCCAGCTTGCTCACATTCCCAAGGTTAAGCGGGATTTAAGGTGGGCTGAGACACTGAGAAAACTTAGGTCTTGGTACTTAAGACATGGCACCCAAAGAAAACACTTATTGATTTTTTCCGTTGTAATGATGTGACGTAGGCAGTCGCTGTACATCCTGGGGGACACACTCTCGCAACAAAGTGCACTTATTGGCCTTATTGATTGATCAGTCTTCTTGTTCTATTGAAATGCCTGATCACTATGTTGTCAGCAACACGATGGCATGCACTCACCTTATTAACCCGGGATATCCGAATCACTGCATGATCCGGATATCCCATACTCATCAGAGCAAAAACTCAGGAAACAACGACTTCAACCTCCACCTTCTGCCGCTCCCGGAACAACTCATTAAAGGCAATCCGTGCCTGCTGGGCTGCTGCCGAGGTTGCCAGTTTTCGCTCCTTCGCCTGCATGGCTTCATCGGTCAGCCTGCGCAGTTCAATGACCATCTCTTGCGGCGCATCCCCCAATTCCAGTCCGGAATTACCACGGGAGAGAGCTTCCTGGCGAATCTTCCGCTTCATCCTCCAGATGGCATTCAATGCCAGGCGTTCCGCCTCAGCCGCTTCAACGGCTTCATCTTTCAGCTGTTCGAAGGTCGCCAGCGCCATGCCTTCTTTTGACCAGGGATCCACATCCGGCAGTTCCTCAATATTGATGACCGGATCTTCGTAACCTTCCTGGTGCGCCAGGTCCAGCGTAGCCGCCTTAACAGCCGAGACCATCAGCATCACCGCAATCACCAGCAGCGGCAAACCACCCACTATCGCAGCGGTCTGCAGTGTGGACAGCCCGCCCATGAACAACAGTACGGTGGGCAGGAAAGACAACGCAAACGCCCAGAACAAACGGTTCCACCGCATCGGCTCTTCCGTCACATTGTTCTGTACGACGGAGGCTAGAATGTAAGAAATAGAGTCAAAGGTTGTTGCGGTAAAAATCAGGCACAGCAGCGTAAAGACCGCAATCACCAGCTCACTGAACGGCAACTGGGAAAGAATGGCAAAGATAGCCTGGGTTGCGCCCTCGTTGTTCAGGATACTCACCACATCCACTGCACCGGACAGCTGCAGTGACAGGCCATAGTTACCCAGCACCATAAAGAACAGGAAACAGCCCATGGAACCAAAGAAGATGGATCCTGTTACCATCTGCTTGATGGTCCGGCCACGGGAGATTCGCGCCACAAACAGACCCATGCTGGGCGCAAACACCAGCCACCAGGCCCAATAGAAAATGGTCCAGTCCTGGGGAAAGTGGGTATTTTCGAACGTACCATACCCGCCGAAAGGTTCCGCCCAGGTAGCCATGGCAAAGAAGTTGGTCAGCATCCGGCCCAGGGAGTCCAGTCCCGTTTCCAACATGAAAATAGTCGGACCAGTCACCAGGATAAACACCAGCAAACCAATGGCACCCCAGAAGTTGATGTTACTGAGCAGCTTGATGCCTTTCTCCATCCCGGCATAGGCGGAGTATGCAAACAGCGCCGTACAGATCATCAATACAACAACCTGGGTTTCGGTGGTTTTTGGAATACCGAACAGGTGATTCACACCTTCATTGATTAATGGTGCGGCGAGCCCCAGCGTGGTGGCACCACCGCCCAGCAACCCAAAAATAAACAGGATATCGACCAGTTTACCCAGCCAACCATGACTGCGGACTTCGCCGATCACCGGCATCAACGCACTGGACACCTTCAGAACCGGCTGTTTGCGAACATAGTAAAAATAAGCAATGGGCAACGCTGGAATCAGGTAAATCGCCCAGGCAACCGGCCCCCAGTGAAACACCCCATAGGTCGCCGCCCACCGTACAGCCTCTTCACTGCCCGGTTCCAGTTGGAAAGGCGGGTTCTGGTAATAATACGCCCACTCAATCGTGGCCCAGTACAGGATACTGGCGCCGATCCCGCCGCAGAAGAGCATCGCTGCCCAGGAAGTGGTACTGAATTCCGGCTTTTCATCCGGATCCCCCAACTTGATCTGGCCAATATCACTGAAAACGATATAGACCATGAAGAAGACGGCTGCGATGCCCAGGGCCAGGTAAAGAAAACCGAATTGATCGGTCATCATCGTCTTGGCGCCGGCAATCCATTGCGCCCCCTGTTCCGGCCAGAGCGCCAGCGGAATCACAACAGACAACAACATACCCAGCGCACCAAAGAATGTTGTCTTATCAATCAGTTTAAAAGCATTGGCCGGTAACATACCGTCTCCATACCGCAGAACCATGAGAAAAACCCGGCGATTCTGTACGTATGTACCCCATGCCACAAACCAACCTTTTTGCTCTGACCATAAAAAAAAAGCGTCGTCACGAGTATGGCACTATGGCAGCATCCATTGACGCCACAAAGCCCCAAAAAAAACCGCCGGGCGGCGGTTTTTTTTCAATCAGCAGATGTTCAGAACGATATTGTTAACATCAATTAATAGTGGGATTTGATCAAATCGATACCCGGCTTCATCACACGGCGCCACTGGTCATCAAGCTCTGTCGTATACTTTGGATCATGCTTGGCCACCGTTTCCATCAGTGCCTCCACCCAAAGGTCATACCATTCCGGTAAAATGTTCAACCCGCCACGGCTGTGACTCTTTCCCAATTCCTGCAGCTTGGCATCAAGCATCCCCAGGGCATAAGTGAGCAGCCACTTGATCCCACCTCGCAACATCACCTGCTGGCGGGTCATGTTGGTATTGACGAATTTCTCCGCAATGGCTGGCGACTTGCCGGTAAAAGCCTCGTAGAAATCATCATAAAATGTCGCGCTGCTGTTGCAGCGTCCATAACTCTGAAAAACGATATCGGCATCTGTCAAACCTGACATCGTCGCCACCTCCCTGTTAGCGTCTTTTATCAATTTAGGCGAACACAGGACTTTGAGCAATTCATAGCCGTCAGGTGCTTTCCCCATAACCGGCCATGCGCTCCAGCAAGCCGGGAATCAATTCCAGCTGTGCAGTGGTACGCAACAGGCAGAGGCGGTCTTCACCGGCTACCTTCGGATACAGAGTCCGAAAATCCTCCAGCAAGTCCAGCATCTGCTGCTTTGCGTGACGTAACTGGTCTGCCATCCCTTCTTGTCCCTGCCCTTTCGCCCACTGCCTGAAACCCGGGGCAAGATTCGCCAGGAACCTGCGAATGTCCCGTTGCAGTTGGGCAGGCAAGCTATGCTGCCGCTGAGGAAAACGGTAGAGCAACTCCCCCAGATAAAAGACCTGGATCACCAGTTTCGCGTCGTTTAATCCCCGTGGCGTTGCATCCATCCACTGCTGCACCTGGTTCAGGCGATCATACATCCGTGATTCAAATTGCCCTTGTTCCTCCGGGCAGGCTTTGTTCTCACAGATGTGTGCCAGCTCCTCCAGCATCTGGCGATGAATACTGCGCACAATGCGTCGGGGGCTTTCCGGGAACACCAGCAGCAACGACAGGCACCCCAGTACCGAGCCGGTCAATGTCGCCAGCGCCAGATTCACAAAGGAAGGAAAATCATAGACCGGCATGTTCGTTGGTTGGACCGACAGATAGAAATTAATTAATAACACCATGCCAAGCCCCACGGTTGCGCGGTTGCAGATCAGCAGCCCGGCAATCACGATCACCGGCACCTGTGCCAGAAAGAACAGGGGGAATCCGTCGATCACCGGCATCACACGGAACAACATCAGGTAACCAAGTCCCATGCCAAGGACGATGCCGGCGATGGTCTGGCGAAACAGCAGTGCAGGAAACGGATGTGCCGCAAACAGGGTGGGTAGGACAATCGGCATCATCATGAGGCTGGCACCCTGTGGCCAGGCGGTCCAGTACCAGATCACGAGACCCGACCCGATGGCGACTGCAGGACGCAGGGCGCGCAACAGGCTCAGCCGATGGAAAACATGAAACGCCAGGCGGGGCTTTTCATTCGCCACCGCCAGATCCGGGCGTTCACGGTGCAACTGTTGCATATGCCGGAGGGAACTCTGTAATGATTCAAGACTGCCAATGGCCAGATACAACGTTAACGTGATACGCCATAGCGCAGCATCCGGCGTATCCGTTTCCGCCAGTAGATTGCCGAGCTGAGTTTCAAGCAGTGCCAGATGTTCCAGCTGTTGCGTCAACAGCGGCGCCAGCGTTGTCTCCAGCTGATCCGGAGAGGCATTATCCAGCGTTTCCAGTTGCTCTACACAGTACTGGAGCGAGAGCATCAATTCTGACTTGATCGGAAGCGACGTATTGGCCTGATCCAGATGAGCCAGCTGATGCGCCATAACATGCAACCGGGAGACGGTACGCAACAGATTCTGCACCAGTGCCGTGGCATGCTGGAATACATGACCCCGGGAAAGATTTTCCAGGCTGGCATCCAGACGCATCCGCTCCAGATCAAAACTCCCGCTGATACACTGCATGTGCGCCTTGCGATAGGCCGCAAGGTCCGTGACGACTAACCCATCCACCACCTGGCGCAGGAACACCAGTACATCGTTCACGCTTTGCCAGGCTTTACGGCGCAGCAACTCCCGGGCCGACAGGGGGACGACCACCGTGCTTATCACCGTCATGACCAGTACCCCCACCAGGGTGTCTGTCATGCGATGTACGGCGAGTATGAAGCCATTGTCTGGCGCAGCCAGCGCCGTTACCGCCACCATCGCCACCGTGTAACCTGACAGGCGGGTCGTATACTCCAGTGGCCGCCAGATCCGGTTTCCCAGCCAGGTCATGACACAGACCCACAGCACCAGCAGGGCAAAAAACACAACCGGTGCCTGACCAAACGCCATCAGCAGGAACAGGGAAAACAGGCAACCGAAGAGCGTCCCCAGCACCCGGTTGGCGGCCTTGGCGTAGATCATCCCCACCAAAGGCTGGGCCACGATGATGCAGGCGACCAGCGCGGTACCGGGGCTGGCCAGGTTAAACCGGTAGCTGCACCATTCAATCACGCCCATGCCGAACACAATCTGCAGTACGCGGATCCAGTTCTCCACCGGTGCCTGCACCAACCAGGCCAGCCTGTTCTTAAGCACCATGAGGGGCTCACTCAAGCACAATGGTGCAGGTCATGCCACTGGCCAGCATCAGCCCTGGCGGTATATCGGTCAGATGAATCCTCACCGGCACCCGCATGGCCAGCCTAACCCAGTCAAAGGTGGGATTCACCTGAAGCAGGCCGACAGCGTCATCCCCCCCTGGCGTGCTGTAATCGGTGATACCCCGTGCAATGCTGACCACTTCGCCCTGCAACTGAACAGCATCATCACTGAGTAACGTGATACGCGCCGGCGCACCGATTTGCACCTGCGGCAACTTGGTTTCCAGGAAATAACCGTAAACATAAAAACTGTCGCTATCGACCAGCGACAGTACTGGCTGGCCTGCAGTGGCAAAATCCCCTTCCGTCCGCGTCCGGTTGGTAATGTAGCCATTGCCGGGGGCATAGATACGGGTTCGCGCCAGATCCAGCCGCGCCTTATTCACAACCGATTCAGCAGCACGGTACTGGGCCTCGGCAGCCTTAAGGGTCAGTTCGCTTTTATCCCGTTCTTCCTTGCTGATCATGTCGGGGCCGAGCTTGCGCCGCCGTTCAGCTTCCAGGCGTTTTTCTGCCAGGTCGGCTTTGGCGCTACTCGCGTCGGCTTCAGCCCTTGCCAACGCCACGTCATAGGATGCCGGATCAATCGCAAACAACAAATCCCCCTTGCTGACTTTCTGGTTATCCGACACGGCCATTTCAACAATACGGCCGGTCACATCTGGCGCCACCTGGTAAACATCCGCACGGATACGCCCGTCACGGGTCCAGGGACTTTCGGTGTAATAGACAAACAACCAGTGGATGGCATATACGGCGATGGCAACAACAACCAATGTCACCAGAACGGAAAACAGCTTTTTTGCTGTCAGCGAGAACGGCATGAAGACAACCTAAAACGTGGATTGCTGGAAGATGGCAACACCCATGACAAGAATAAAATAGACGGCCAGGTTGAACAGGCCCGGGTGCCACACCCACTCGTAAAGACCGAGCCGGTCAGCGATACGACGGATGATCATCCAGGCAAACAACGCAAAACACAGGGTACTGATGAAGTGCGGCAGACTCAGGCCACCAATGACGAGATCAGGCATAGGGAAAACAGAACCAGTCAACAGGAGAAAGGGCTGGTCAATCAGCTTGGGCGCCCATTAAGCAATACCTCAGACTGACTACCTCATGAAAAGGGCATAATTGATAACGCGCTATGACTATATGCCTGCCTGACGCAACAATCCGTACGTAATTTCAGCAAGTTCATGAGACGTACTCTGTGATCTTTACCCACTCGTTACCAGCCCTGTCGTAAAAATGAAAAACATCACTGTTCAAGAGAGTCGTCAGTCCAGAAGGACAAGGAAAAAGTACTTCAACAGATAGCCGGGTTGCTACCGATAACCAGTACTGTTGTTAATCGTATATATCAGGGCATTTCGTTAAAAACGACATTAACAGGCAGACACTGCTTGCTATCACGTCCATTATGTTCATCTTTCGTTTCGACATCTGATATTGACTCAGCTGAGATTGATTCTTCTGGAACAGCCAACGGAGCTGACTGTATTGCGCCCTGTGATTCTACAGATCTATTTCTAAAGTAGTTCGTCACTGGGTTACATAGCTTAATTCGATCAGCTATTGCATTAAAAAACAGGAAAATAGGCATGAAAGACAACATAAACGAGATAAAAAATGAAACATTTGCGACAACATAGCCCGCCCCCGGGATTGACGGAAGCTTAACATCCAAGCCTGTTATATTACATGTCTTTAAATTCTGAAGAATGTCCAAATGTTCAATATTCGCTAGCGCCATTTCACGAAAGCATAAGCCGATAGGGATAGATAAACCTGCCGCAATAAGTTTTACTACAATCCGTTCGAAAAAGATGGCTCTTAGCTCATCTCTACACGTATGATCACCCAACGCTATAGAAATATTATCAAGCTTCTTTAATAAAATCCTGACTAAAGCAATTAAGGATCTTCCCAAAAGCGCTGCAGAAACGGCTCCGGCACACCCAATAGCATTATAAACTCTATTCCAGACAAGAGGCATTTCGCCGGCATAGTGATCACAGTCAAATTCATGACCAGCAACATTGACAGCCGTATAATTGGAAGAAAGACCTAAAAAAGAAGTAAATGCTCTCGCAGAAAAGAACTCTGATGTGTATAAAAATATCACAAGCAACAAACCAACTGAAAAAAAAGCATCAACACCGGCCAAAATTTTTGATCTTTTTTCAGAACAATCAAGCAGTATTTTAATCTCACCTATGGATAACTCTGCAGCGCTAAGGTTTTCCTCAACCATATATTTTAAAACTTTCACAATATGAGACTGGAACCTTCGATCACCATCAATAAGAGCTATCTTTTGGGGAATATGATCGACGTTCGTGCAAACATACACCAAAATATCATTATCCGTTTCAGCAGCGACACGTTATATTATGTCAACGACCTGCTGAACATTCTCAAAATACTCATCCGAAATCCCTTTGCACAGCGTTCGCCAACAAGCAATAAATGAATACAGAAAATCTTTCGCCAATAGATTATAGGTAACCGTTTCAACAAGAACATTGGCCAATGCACAGAGGCCAGGAACAACAAAATTGCCAACCCTGGGTACAAGGCCAAAAAACGTTAATGCGCCATCAGGTAATGTTCCAAAGACGGAAGGAATTACTGTACCGGACTGTTTAGCGATGCAAACGAGTTTATCCGATACTGGCTTTTGCTTAAATTCCAGCCTTTGCTCTGCAGAAGACTTTACTTGATAAACAAAGCTAAAACCGTGTAGTAGTGCAGTACCGAGTAAAGTAAAAGCTAACATCCACTCCTGTCGCTCTGATGGTGAAGCGCTAGACATACCAAATATATTCAATGCACCTGCTAGTCCAGCGGCTAAAAACAACGCGATATAACCTGCTACAGATTTCTTTGAAAGTCGGCTGGATGAAATGGAATGAGTATGATGAACTGCCGACTTGAGCACGCTTATTCGGCAACCTAAATCGGCTGTATTCTTTATACTGGCCAGTGCCTGTATTTTTTTAGTATCGTAAGTACTCAAAAACTCCTGTGCAGACCACATGGCAGCCAGCATGAGGCGTATTCGATAATATTTGCCAGTCTCGGAAT
>NZ_BAABFL010000356.1:0-8235 GCF_039540975.1 Kistimonas scapharcae | reverse complement strand
TTTTGCCTGAAGAGCACAGGGGACGCTCTCTTCATTCAATTTAGCCTTACTTCTTCAGATCGTTAAGCGGGAGTTAAGGTTCCTGGGCTGTGCAGAGAACGGGGCATGTTACACCCACTCGTTGTCGAGCTAATATTGCCAATCGCTGTGCTGGCGGTGGCTACTCATTAAGCCAATGGCAAGCGACATACCCAACGCAGCAGGTGACCATTTGTGACACATTTGAACGCACTCCGTGTCGTACCAGGTCAAACCTGTACAGATACCATTGCAAGAACACTCACGCGATACACGGCACACGTAGCCTCAAGGCATTGTAAGCGACACTACAACAACGTTACGATAATTGGCCTGGGGATTGCTCAAGGCATGAGACCCTTTTCACAACAATAAATACTGAGAACAGGGGTTACATCACGGATGTGTATTACCCAAACAGACACTGTGTTTTCACATAAGCGTTCAATACCAACGGCATTACTGTCAGCTATTGCCTGTTTATTGTCAGCACCAGTGAGTGCGACTGATCAGCCTGGCCATACATCACTGACGGATTCATCATCCGCGCTGGCACCATTAACCGGACAAGTCCTGACACTCTCGCTGGGCATGCTGTTGGCGTTGATGATTTTCAACATTTGCATTTTCATTCGTGCACACAAGTCCAGCTATCTGTTTTTTGCCATTTATACGGGTGCGACCCTGCTCTATCTCGTATCCAGTGATTTCTCACGTTTTGACCTACCAGCGGTCACACTAGACAACTGGACCAGACAGCAACCCCTGTTTTTCGGCGCCATTGCTGCTGCGTTTGCCATTCGATTTATGTTGTCTCTGGTTCCAGTCAAAGAGGAATCACGCCCTATCTATGTTGTTTGTCATGCACTCTATTCCATCCTGCTGCTAATAGCGGGCAGCTGCCTTCTGAACTTCCAGCCCCTGGATCAACCGCTGACAACGCTGTTTTACGGCGTGCTGGCAATGACCTTTGTCGCACTGAGTGCATGCAGCCTGGTACTTGTCAGAAAAGCACACAGCAACGCATCGTTCTTTTTCATGGGGTGGCTGGTCATCTGTCTGGGCAGCCTTGTGAGCCTGTTAGCCATTAAGGGCTACACCATCGACGTATTCCGCTGGGCACATTATCCCGCACTGGTTATCCAGGCGATCGCCTTCAGCCTGGCATTGCCTGCTTACACCACCGCCCTTTATCGAACCTACCAGCAAAACTATGCGCTGATGGAAAACAGCCTGCAGCGACATTACCGCCATCGACGAATATACAATGATGCGGTTAAACACTATCTGGACAACCTCAATGGCATGGATGAGGAAGCGATAGGCTCTCGCCTGCTTGCTACCCTGAATAGTCTTTTACCAATCAATACCTGCGCCCTTCTGCATATCAGAAATAACCAGATATCGGTTTTCGGCCTGAGCGGTCAACAAAAAATTCTTTTCGAGCAACTGGTTGATGGACGCCTGACCTTACTGGGCAACATTGCCCGCTCAGCAGAAGAAGCGACCCTGCAGATGCAATATGGCCATCACCAGGCCGCGTCAGTCAGCATTATTCCTGTACTCTGGGAATCCAGCCATACGTGGACGGTCGTATTGCTTCGCCAATACGACAAGACACCGCTGGATAAAGACCAGCTTCAGCTGGCCAGCGATATAGCTTCCCATACCCGCACCCTGTTCCGGGCCAGCAAGCGTTATGACGAACTCCGTCGTGAAGCGGATCTGGATGACCTGACCGGCATGTACAACCGCCGGGCGTTTCAGCGAGATGCCTCCGCCATGCTGACGCGCCTGCAGCAGGAAGCGAAACCCGCCACTCTGTTGTATATGGACATTGATCACTTCAAACCACTGAATGACACCCATGGCCACGCCTTCGGCGACAGGGTGCTGCAGATGTTTGCCAATGTCTGCCGCAGCAACCTGCGCAACCGCGACCTGCTTGCCCGCATGGGTGGTGAAGAGTTTGTTGCCCTCATTCCCCATGCCACAACGGCAAGAACCCAACAAATTGCAGAACGCATCCGCACAGGCCTGCTGGCGCTCAAGTTTGACGAGCTGGACTCGGAAAAAGTCACCCTCAGTATCGGCCTGTCCAGCACTGAGCACTGTGGCTACGACCTTGACCGCCTGCTCGACTCAGCAGACCGGGCGTTATACCAAGCAAAATCGGATGGCCGAAACCGAATCCGACATTCCGAACCTGAGCCCCATTCCCTGCTATAACTCACAGTAACCATCAGCTCATCATGGAATGACGTATTAATACATATGGGAACCCGCGCCACCCCCTATACAATCACTACCTGAAAAAACCTGACCCAATCTGCCTGCATACACTTTTCAGCCGCTCACCCGGCAGTAATAAACGACCAGAACAACCCATGTGGCCGGTACGAAAAAACAAGCAAGACACCATTCGCTCAGCAGACACACTGGCTATGGAGGCTCGAGGACAGGGGCTGCTCGACAAAATCCGTACGGCGCCCCATAAGGAACCCTGGGGTATTACGTTCCTGATGCTGGCCTGGACCGCGGGTCCCGTCACATTTATTACCGCCTCAAGCGCTTATTACATTGGCTATGGAACCTTTCCGCCGCTGGACCGGGCGATCTACTTCCTGGCCTATGCCCTGATTGCCGGCCTGCTCGGTATCGCCACCAAACTGATCTACAACACCACCCACGGCCACCAGGAAAAACAGGACGAGAAAAACCTGCTGGAAGTCATCGACTGCCTGCCAGAACTCCTCTATATGGTGCGCGACCTGCGCCTGGAGAACATGGGTGAAGAGAGCCGACGGATAGAATCTGCAGGCATCATCCTGAGCAAGCTCGACCTCGGTCCTGCATGGGTCACCCTGGCGATTGAAGACCTGACCGGCGATGCGCAACTGGCACGTCAGGCGGAACATATTGAGCTGTTTCGTCGCGCAGGTCTCTACAACCGGATGCAGGATATCATCCACAACATCCGGGAACCTGCCGGAAACGCCTACGATGAACTGCGCCAGACCCACCCCCGCATTGCCGAGGCCATGCGACAGCGTCTGACCGGTCGGGTACCCAGCGTACGACAGGGGTCGCCGAGGGAGGAGATGTTCCTGGAGCGCATCCTGTCAGCCATCGAGCAGGACAATGAAAACCTGATGACCCTGCACGATGTGGAAGAGCTGCTGACACTCTGCTTCGAGCTGATCTGTGGACGCCGCATCCGATACCTGAAATACGAATACAGCGGTGACTGGAACCTCGCCCGTTCCATGGACAGCCTTGAAAAAGAACGTAACAACTACCGACTGGCACGGGCACGGGTCAATAGCCGTTTGCGCGCGCTGGCGACGTATCTGAACTATATTGAGCCACGGGAAGATATCAATACAGCCCCGGGACTCAGCCCGCGGCACCTGCTGACGGTTACCGTGGACGCCATGGACAGCCTGACTCGCCAAGTGACCGAGTGTCGACGCATTACCAACAACACTGGCAAACAGCTGATGGCACTGCAAATCAAGGCCTCGCAGCTGGACAAAGCCATTGACCTGTATGAACGCGCCTTCAACGCCCAGCAGAAACTCAGCCGCGAGAGCCGACGTTTCAGTCGTGCGCTGAAGGTCTGGCAACTGCGCAGTAAGCAATATGAAGAGACCAGTGGCGACCAGGTCCGGCGCTCGCTGAAAATCTCGGAACAAAGCATCGCCCTGGATGATGACGAAAAAATCAAGGTTGCCCGGCAGTTAGCCCAGCTGTTGGAAGACAACCGCATCCGCCGCACCAGCGACCGCAGCATGGACCACGCCCGCAGCAGTAGCGAGAAGCGCCTGACCCAGTCCCGAGCCCGGGAGCTCGCGGCCGGGATTGCGGTCATCCTTGGCCAGAGTATCGACCTGAGCAACCCGGCCATCCAGCGCGCCATCGACAGTACCCCCGCCACCAGCCTGGGCGCCATCGAGCCCGGCATGAGCCCCATGATCAAGGCTTCGGTCGGCAAGGCGATGGCGAATGCGGTGGATGTCAGCCTCGCGGCCATGGCGGAACGGCTGGCGCAGAACCTGATCCGCTATTACCGGGTGCCGCTGACCCAGGGCACCATGGACTTTCTGATCGATAACTACCAGGCCAACCGCGAGAAACTGGAATTCATCGCCGAACATGAAGCCCCGGTAAGTAACCAGCAGACCCAGCTTAACCGCGCACCGATCGAAATACCGGCTGTGCATAAAAGCTGGCAAATCAGCCTCTATAATGCACGTCGTACCCTGGAACTCCATGCCTGAGGGAGTGTCTAAAGAGTGCGCTTTCAAGCCGAGTTGAATTATTCAACAAAATGTCTGGTGCGGGACGCAAATGTTGACCCAGATCAATCTCCAGTCAATCAGGACACCTATAATTCCCGCTGCCAGTCTAGGTATGTAATACCTCCGAAGATTGCACCGTTCCATCCTTGTATCAGGAGAGTATTACAGCCACCGGGCCAGCAGCCGGAGAGCTGTGGCGACGCAGGGAAACCGTCGTATTGACTACAACGGGAAAGGTCTCCTGAGAACGGGCGGTGCAGGCACTTTTCCCCCAAGCCACACCAGCGAGGATAGAATGATCCCGGATGAAGTAATAGACCTCTCGCGTCTGCAGTTTGCACTGACGGCGATGTACCATTTCCTGTTTGTTCCCCTGACACTCGGCATGAGCTTCATGCTGGCGATCATGGAGTCGGTCTATGTCATGACCGGCAAGCAGATCTACAAAGACATGACCAAGTTCTGGGGCAAGCTCTTCGGCATCAACTTTGCCCTGGGCGTCGCCACCGGTCTGACCATGGAATTCCAGTTCGGCACCAACTGGTCCTACTACTCCCATTATGTCGGGGATATTTTTGGTGCGCCGCTGGCCATTGAAGGTTTAATGGCCTTCTTCCTGGAATCCACCTTCGTCGGTATGTTCTTCTTCGGCTGGGATCGCATGAGCAAGGTTCAGCACCTGGGCTGTACCTGGCTGGTCGCGATCGGTTCCAACCTCTCCGCCCTCTGGATCCTGGTGGCCAACGCCTGGATGCAGAACCCTGTCGGCGCAGAGTTCAACTTTGAAACCATGCGCATGGAAATGACCAGTTTCGGCCAGTTGTTCTTCAACCCGGTCGCGCAGGTCAAGTTCATCCATACCGTGGCCGCCGGTTACACCACCGCCGCCATCTTTGTCCTGGCGATCAGCGCTTACTACATGCTGAACGACCGGGATGTTCCCTTTGCCCGTCGTTCCTTTGCAGTTGCCGCCGGTTTTGGTCTGGCGTCCATCATGTCCGTTATCCTGCTGGGTGACGAATCCGGCTACAAGCTGGGCGACGTACAGCAGGTGAAACTGGCCGCCATCGAAGCAGAGTGGGATACCTACGAAGCGCCGGCGCCGTTCACTGCATTCGGCTTCCCCAACCAGGAAGAGATGCGTACCGACTACGCCGTCAAAATCCCTTGGGTCATGGGCATCATCGCAACACGTTCCCTGACCGAAGAAGTGCCTGGCATCAAGGATCTGCTGATCCGTAACGAAGCCCGCATCCGTGATGGTATGGAAGCCTACCGCCTGCTCGAAGAGCTGAAGGCCGGTAACGATACCCCGGAAATCCGCGAACAGTTCAAGGAAGTCGAAGACACCCTGGGCTATGGCCTGCTACTGACCCGCTACACCCCCAACGTAGTGGATGCCACCGACGCCCAGATCAAACAGGCGGCGGAAGACACCATCCCGCAGGTTGCCCCGCTCTTCTTCGCGTTCCGGATCATGGTCGGCCTTGGCTTCTTCATGCTGCTGATCTTCGTGACCGCCTTCATCAAGACCGCGCGCCGTACGGAATACCAGAGCAAGCGCTTCCTGAAAATTGTCCTCTGGTCACTGCCAGCGCCCTGGATTGCCTGTGAAATGGGCTGGTTTGTCGCCGAATTCGGCCGTCAGCCATGGACCGTCGCCGGTATGTTGCCGACGTCACTCTCCGCGTCCAGCCTGACCGCGACCGATCTCTACATGAGTATTGCCGGCTTTACCCTGTTCTACGGTATTTTCGCGGTTGTCGAATGCTACCTGATGATCAAGTACGCCCGTCTCGGCCCGAGCAGCCTGCACACCGGCCGTTACCATTTTGAAAAACAAGCTGAACTGCCAGCCGGCATGAGCACTCACTGACGGGAGGATGGAAGATGATCGAATATGAAATGTTAAAACTCCTGTGGTGGGTACTGGTCGGCGTACTGCTGATCGGCTTTGCCATCACCGACGGCTACGACCTGGGTTCAGCCGGCCTGCTGCCCTTCCTGGGTAAGAATGACAACGAGCGTCGTGTGATCGTCAACGCGGTCGCCCCGCACTGGGACGGTAACCAGGTGTGGTTCATCACCGCTGGCGGCGCGATTTTCGCTGCCTGGCCGATGGTATATGCCACCGCGTTCTCCGGTTTCTACTGGGCCATGGTACTGGTGCTGTTTGCCCTGCTGATGCGCCCCATTGCCTTTGAATACCGCGCTAAGGTTGAACCACACCAGCGTAAGTGGTGTGACCTCGGCCTGTTCATCAGCGGCACTGTGCCATCACTGGTATTCGGCGTGGCGTTCGGTAACCTGTTCCAGGGCTACGACTTCAACCTGGACACCTACCTCCGCTCCACCCTGAATGGTTCCTTCTGGAGCCTGCTCAACCCGTTCGCTTTGCTGTGCGGCGTAGTCAGCCTGACCATGATCCTGATGCAGGGCGCCTGCTGGCTGGGCCTGCGTACTGAAGGCGGTGTTGAGAAACGTGCAGTGATCGCTGCCCGTCGTCTGGCCATTGTCGTGATTGTTGCTTTCGCCGTGGCCGGCTTCTGGGTTGCCCATATCCCTGGCTTTGAAATCACCAGCGTTATCGACGGCAATGCCGCTTCTAACCCGCTTCACAAAACGGTTGTTGTCGTTGAAAGCGGTCGCTGGTTGGCTAACTACAGCAAGTACCCGATCACCCTGCTGGCGCCGGTACTCGGCTTCCTGGGTGCCATCGGTGTTATCCTGCTGGCAGGGCGTAAGCCTTCACTGACGTTTATCAGCAGCTCCCTCTGCCAGCTGGGCATCATCACAACAGCGGGTGCCTCACTGTTCCCGTTCATCCTGCCCTCCAGCAGCAATCCGGCTGTCAGCCTGACCGTCTGGGATGCCACTTCCAGTTACCTGACCCTGGGCATCATGAGCTTTGTGGCTGCGGTCTTCGTACCGATCATACTGGCTTACACCACTTGGTGTTTCTACAAGATGTGGGGCCGTATCAGCGTGCAGCACATTGAAGACAACAGCCATTCACTGTACTGAGCGCAGACGAGGAGAATAACGTTATGTGGTACTTTTCCTGGATTCTCGGCGTTCTGCTGGCCTGCTCCTTCGGCATCATCAACGTGATGTGGTATGAGTTCCAGGCAGGCGGTTTTGAGAATGAAAACAAAGAATTAGACGATAAGTAATCATTTTGGGGTCCAATTTTCCGGACCCCAAAATCTAAAAATGGTGGCGATTTCGGTACAAAGGTTCTTAACCAGATCGAAATAGCTACCAAGTCTGAGTCATTTTTATTCGCTTAGTATGCACGGCCTTGATCTTCCCCCTCCTACTCCTATCGTTAGTAATTCTATCCAATTGCGTAAAACGCCCTATGAGTTGACTAATTTCAGAAATATTATACTAAGCAATTTTGATCACCTGACAAAGCCCGAGCAATTGGAAATTGCCAGTTATAAAGCCACAAATGAAAAAGAAAGATTTCATTTGAGCCTTAATGAAAAACAAAATAGAAAGCACGAATAACAAGATTAAAAATAAATAAACAACAATATATAAAAACTTGTCAAAACAATATAGAAACAGACAATATCTATATCTTGGAGAAACTATTCACATCCTGCCTTCAGCATTAAAAAATTGGGGTTACATTGATGATATCGAAAAAACAGCACCTTACTCACAAACCTGACACACAAGCTATTCATTCAGCTTCTGAAAGTCATGATGACAAACGTAGCGGTTTTGCCCAGAAAACAACTAACCCAATACACCATAGAAAAGCTACAGCTCACCCTCCAGAGAGATCAGTTGTTTGTGCCACAAGTTTCAATTTCAAAATCATTAGGTCATGTTTCAAACCGGTTGATACCACATTCTGGAGATGAACTCTCCGATGACTTTGTCGTGTAGCTCCTCTGAACGGGAA
>NZ_BAABFL010000355.1:0-8211 GCF_039540975.1 Kistimonas scapharcae | reverse complement strand
TTTGTGCAAAAACTGTACTCTGTTGCCAAAAGTACGGCCAGCTTGCTCACATTCCCAAGGTTAAGCGGGATTTAAGGAATATAAAAAGATTGCTCCACATGAACATATTGCGCATTTTCTGGGTATCGCAGAAATTGAACTGTTTAAGAATACGCACCTCTCAGGCTTGATGATGCAACGTTATGAAATGAGTCTTCATGATTATCTAAAGCGCAGTCATCCGACCAAGGCACAGGAGCCTAACCATGAATATATAATCCGTAAATGTTTACGCGATGCTGCGTCTGGCATCAACCATATGCATACTAAAGATATTCTTCATCGAGATATAAAGTCTGCAAACATCTTACTTTTATTCCACGATAATGATGTTGACGGAAAAGTCTCCGACCTTGGTTTGTCATCGGATATTGATACACAACCGAATTGTTTGGAAGGAACCCCAAAATACTGGGCACCGGAAATCATATTATCTAAAAAACTCCATCGCCCTTATGAATATACCTACTACACAGATATATGGGCATTTGGCGTCATACCGTTGGAAATTGCGGTCTATCCTGAAAAGCCTGAATACTTAGCAGACATGATAGAAATAAAGAAGGTTGACAGGAGAGAGCTACGAACATTGACCTGGGAACAATTTCACGAAGTACTTAAAAACAAAAAACCCAAAGGTGAAGACAGAACGCTGAAAGCGGCTATATTTTCTACATTCAACAATTACAGTAACTTTATGGAAAACCCCATTTGCCCAAGCATAGAACAGTTGGAAAACTTCTCATGGGAAATGCAGCTTTGCATTGTTGCTGCTGCTTGTATGAGGAAAAACCCTATGTTTCGTCTACCATTCAGCCACTTTATTAGCTTGCAAGATCCCCGGCTTGAACAGCTACGAGCAGGAAAACAGAAAAGCGCATAAACCACCATCCTCTGCATGACGGGATAGTTCTGCCTCAATACGATACCAGCAACACTCACCGTACACCTGCAATGACGAATCGATAACTTCACCATCACAGGTGGTAGAATCCCCTAAACCACAATGCTCGTTATGATGCTATCTCATTCTGAGCCACCCGCTGTGCGGGCAAATAACGGTATTCGCAACCCTCGAGCAAATCGACGATATTGTCCGTAAGTTGCTTATGATTGATTGCAGACGGGCGCTCAACCATAACAACCTCAACAATACGACGTGGTATCTGCAAGCTGGCAAAACGCAATTGAGATAACGCAGAAATCATCGCTGTCAGACTGGGGTTAAACGCTGCATTTTCGGCATAACGACCAACAAACACGGCATCATCATCGGTTCGCAGTGCGACACCGGCATAACCGCCAGTATAAGGGGCATAACTGGCGCAGGCTGCCTGACAAGCAGCCACGGCTAACGGATCACTCTCATCTACCTGCAACGATTGCGATGCGTCATCCATCAATAGCGTTGAAACACCCAGATTTTTTGGGCCAAACGCTGACGGTAATAACTGTGTCAACTGACAGTGTTCAACAACCTGGCTGTCCGTCATATTCCCAATCATGATATCCAGGGATTCTGCTGTTGCTGTTTCAAACATAAATTGCCGACAGTGACCACAGGGCGCCGCATTAACCGCCAGTTTCTCCAATCCTTTTTCACCATTCAGCCAGGCATTGTTGATCACCGCCTGCTCTGCATGCAGCGTAACTGCCATGCTGCCACCGGCCAGTTCCATGTTGGCACCCAAATACACCTTACCCGATAACCCACGGGCAACTGCACCGACATAGAACGATGAAACCGGCGCCCAGGCACAGGCCGCGGCCAGAGGCATCAAACGAACCAGCAGATCGTTCGGCGCGCTGTCCAACGTATTCGTTAAGGTATCTACCTGATCTGGCAATATCACCCCTGCCTGGCTGAGGACAATCTCTTTCAGGAGGGAGTGACTATCTGCAGGGAATTGATCAAAAACATCAGCGCGGAAACAACTGGAAAACATGAGCTTCACTTCATACCGGTGACAGGCAGGTCATATCGCAACCCGCCATGGCGGGACAGTGTAATACCGGGGCGTCAACGATACCAGAAACGGAGTCCTCCACCTCACTGGTCAACGTATGGTCTCGGGACTCGCCAAGAGTATTGATAGCCACGCATCCATTTCATCGCCTTTTTCATGATTTTGCTCGCCTTGCGTATTAACATGACTCAATGGGATATACGAGACTCCACACCAAGGGATATCTATCTTTCCGGTCAGCTGTGCCATACCGAAGAACCTCTGAAAATCCCCTTGTAAACATACCGTTATTAAAGGCTTATCGATGGATGAATTGACCCGGGCGCAGCGGGAAGAATTAACAGGCAACCTGCTGTCCCTGCGTGACGACCTGAGGCAACAGCTGGATCGCACCCGTGAATCCGCCCAAACCGTCACACTGGTCCAGCAGGCCTTCGGACGGGTTTCCCGGATCGATGCTCTCCAGCAACAGAGCATGGCGCAGGCCAGCAAGGCGCAATGCGAACAGCAGCTGCGCCAGGTGCTTCGGGCGCTGGCGGATGTGGACAGTGGCGACTATGGTTTCTGCCGGAGCTGCGATAACCCGATCGGCTACGAACGACTGAGAATCCGGCCGGAAACGCCGCTTTGCCTGAACTGCCAGACACAAGCCGAACAGCCCTGAACGGGCTATTTACTTATTTGGGCAATCCCTGTCTCACCCTACAATGTGGGCGGAATGCACGCCCTGGTACCGCATAACGGACGTGCCGAATGAACAACCATGAGATTTGACCAGACCCGTGTCACCTATTGTCATTTTTGATTCCGGGGTCGGAGGGCTCAGCATATTTGATGAGGTTCGCCAGCAATTACCCTGGCTGCCCGTTGTGTACTGCTCCGATAACGCCGGTTTTCCCTATGGCCCGAAAAGTGAGGCCGAGGTTATCGCGCGTGTCAGCGAGTGTCTCCGTCGCCTGCTGGATACTTATCGGCCCCAGCTGATGGTGATTGCCTGCAATACTGCCAGCACGGTTGCCCTGCCACGTGTTCGTCAGGAACTCCCGGTGCCCGTTGTCGGTGTTGTACCTGCCATTAAAACTGCAGCCAGTCTGTCACAAAACCGCTGCATTGGTCTTCTGGCAACTCCTGGCACAGTGAATCGTCCCTATACCGACCAACTGATCCGGGAATTTGCCAGTGACTGCGACGTTGTTCGGGTGGGTTCATCGGAGCTGGTTTATCTGGCAGAACAGCAGTTACGCGGCCTGCCTGTCAGCCAGGTTCATCTTACGGAAATCCTGTCGACTTTTGTTCACCGGCCGCTAATACCCGATTACATTGTGCTGGGCTGCACGCATTTTCCACTGATGAAAGCGGCATTGTCTGCCTGCGCACCGGATGTGCGGTGGGTTGATTCTGGCCAAGCCATTGCACGGCGTGTCAGTAACCTGATCCAGAAGCCGGATTCAGTCTCAGGTAAGGCATCGCATACTGCCGTATTCACACAAGCCTGCGACACCATCGAAGCACTGGCACCGGCACTTTACGCACGAAGCATTGGGGATATACAGCTATTGTCATGAATAATGACTAAACGTGGTCTCTCCCGTCAGGCACATTTTCTTGCAAACCTGTTCTTAAGAGCCTGTCGCCCGCCGGGAGAGTATTTCATTGGAAACATCAAACCAGTGTTAGTTCCCCTACATCCCGTACGACTAAAGTCAGCACTACTGACAACCGGGTTACTGACGAGTGACTGTCTGGGTATAGGCCAGCAGCATCCGCATAGGACTGTTTAAACTTACTGTGAAAGACCCATCGTGACTACTACCCTTTGTTGTCACCAAGCCCCAGCGCGAAATCACACGCTTTTTAGGCATAAATCGCTTCGATGCCAATTGATACTCATTAGCCATCCCTCTATCCCCAGCCACAATAAAACTAAGTACCCGACCATAAACAACCTCATATTTTAGCGTTTACAACCGGCAGGGCACGGCCTGATGCGCTGAGAAAACGTTAGTCTGGGTACTTAACACTTTTTGGTAGGGTATAAAGAAAGATCAGTGGTAGACATAATTAAAACAATAAAACCAGAAGTTTCACAAAGCAGAACTCCAATCAAAAAAGTTAATGGTTTTGTCTTTCACGCGCTGTTTATATAGTCAATGAAGCATAATCAGTTTGCCTATACAACTTTTCCCATATCCCTTGTCCCTTTTAACTCTCGCTTCAAAATAGTGTGGCTCCAGTATATTTTCTCGAATAAAAGACTATGCATGAATATAATCCCCAGCATCCCCTTTTCTTGTTACACATTTAAAAATCAAACAATGCTAACAAAAATCACTATTCGTCCAAGAAAATAACAAAATACACCTCCACTTCTAGATCTACTAGAGAAAATGAGCTAGCTTCCCAAGGCAAACATATAGAATCCGTTAAATAAGGATACACATTTAATATTAACTATTGTCGGCATCCTCCGGAAAGAACGTTTAAGGCTGATCTGAGCTTAATTTTCTATAAGGGGGGAAGGGGGGGGGTAAATTATGAGTGGTATATCATCTACCAGCCTGAAATACTTAACATCACAACGTCTTACTGAGGTCACACCTCGTCAATGGTCAGAGATATCAAGAGAAGTCAAACAATGCAATCCAAAAAGCTATATCAATCGAGGCGACGTGAACAGAGGATGGATACTGAAAACTCTTGAGTATTTCTCAGAATTCGAGCTTTTTCGCAGAGCTATAATAAGGCTGAATGGATTCAATCAGCTCAATACTTTTCAATTTGAAGATTTACCCCAACCAGAAACAGCATCAGAATCACAAGAAACAATAACATCACCGTCAGAGTTCGCTGACGACCCGAAGTTTTTCGACTACCAATCACTATGCGTAAGGGAAAAAGGGTATATTCCAGAAAATCGTGATGTAGGGGAAATACAAGAGAGTGACCCAAACAACAACCTGGAGAGTTTTAAAGGGCTGTCTGGTGAGGATATCGAAACCGTTATCAATAACCATTTGGAGGCTCATCCCGAACACCGAATGGTTATTGGTGACGCCGTTCAATCCTTCGAAGAACCGGAGCCGAGTGATGACACCAGCGCTGACAAGATCCCCATAGCGCGCAAATCCGATATCAGATTAAAAGGAAAAGTCACAAACTACGGCATACCTGGTGATAAAGCCCGTGACGATACCAGCATCGGATGCATGCAAAGAACAGTTGATGGTGATAGTCCATTCAGGGTCATTGCTACATGCAACCAACATCAACTCGGGGCGGGTAATAGTGGGCATAACCCTAACTGGCCTAACATACACAATGTTTACAGTAAATTTGTACAGCTCACGGAGCGTGTCGAAGGTACTCCTCAGCGTATAATCAAATGGGCTTTTGAAGGAGACAGCTTTTTACAAGGCATACTCCAATGGATAATCCTGAAAATCGCCCCCCAACGCCAACCCACAGGTTCTTCATCAGGGCCGACAACGCTGGTCAGTTCAGGCGCCTGTCCTCTGGCAGTTGTGACAGACGGACTTGGCTCCGGTACAAATACTGCGCAAGCTCAGGGGCTTGTATGTTTTAAGGGCGGCAAGTTTTTTAATGAAGATGGCCAAGAGCGGGACTTGTTCAATATGGATAACAGTGGCTTTGATAACTCACTGGGTATGATAAGCCCAGCTCTCATTGCCAGAAACATGGAAAGGGTATTATGCGGTGTCAAGGAACTGAGTGATATTCAGCTACAACCCGTTTCACCGACAGAATTTTATAATAGCCGCCTGGCATTTGACCACATTGGTAGTTGTATTACTGATCCGGAAATTGGTGAAAAATGCAGATTATTAATCAGAAAACTCATTGAACACAGGAAACAATATCAAGATCAGGCACCTCGCATTGATGGGGTCGACATTATGGGCTATTTAGACCACCAAGAGAATGCGGAAACACTGATTAAGTCAGCGCTGATGCTGATAGGAGAAGTTAATGCCAATGCATTCAATGCGTTAGACCCCGAAACCCAACAACGATGCACACCAGAACTTAAACTTAACATGAACCTCGCCCAACAAGTTTCAGATGAGTGCATGAATATAGCAAAACAAAACCAAGCCCTATTAAAAAACAGGATAAAATCACTCCACGAAAATGGCTATGACTTTATCTTAACTCCGGTAACCTGCACAGTGGCGCCAGAAGTTCAGGAGGGGAGTTGCTTCCTTGCAGGAGACAGAAAATATGGCTGTGCAGACATGCAGTCAGCGGCTCAATATATTCAGTTTTCGTCTGTAGGGAACTTGCCCGGTTTGATCTCAGCGACCATTCCAATTGGCCATGCAAGAAATAGCGAAATGCCTGTAGGCATCAGGATCATGATGACATCCTGCAAAAACGGCAAGGATCTAGGGAAGTTTCTATTGCTTTGTCAGGAAATTGAATATATTGCCAAGCATGATGACGATCTTACGACTAACTTGCCAACAATTAACCTTGAACCAGCCATCAAAGAGCGCTTAAGAATGAGACACGGGTAGAGTGAGTTGTTAATAAATTTATTTATACACACACGATACTCTTTACTGTTCTCAGCAGAAGATGTGCATAGATGATATTGAGACAGCAGCAAATGGTTCACAATCTTTAGACCTTGGAAAACATCCTAAAAATATCTGCCAAGGTCTAATTTTCCATGCAACATATTGCCTTATCATCACGATTCCTTATTTTGGAATCCAAGCATCTATACACAGGCAATCTACGGTTTCATGATGGCATGGCTGTAAACTAACTCCCACTGACCTGATTCTGCATCAACCACATAGGCTTCACCGGTAAACTGATTACTTTCGATCTGGATTCTGAAAAAGCCCAGCGAATCACCGACCTGCCACCAGGCAGGATTACGGTCAGGATTGGTCAGGCTTCGCGTTTTACCGCCAGCACCAGACACGATGAAGAAGGTTTTCCCACAGTCTCTGCTTGGTTTTAACCATTGCAGATCATGATCATGGCCAGTGATCAGCACATCCACTTTGTCACAAATGGTTTCCTTGATCAGATTCTGCCAGTCCTTACCAGACCCTGCCAGACCATCATAAAAACCGGCATTACCATGGAGACCGTTGGAACGAAGCGGATGATGGGCAAATGCAATTTTCCAGGGAGCCTCAGCAGTCGACAAGGTACGGTTAATCCATTCCTTATGCTTCTTCGTATAAGGCTTGCGCCAGTATTGGTAATCCCAATCGAGACCACCGGCGATCGGGTTAGAATCCAGCGCAAGGAAATCAATCAGCGGCTCTTCACTCCCCAATGGCGCTGTAAAATGATAGTAACGGTTAGGCATACGCCATTTGTCACTGCTGCGATCATCCCGGTAGTGATAGGCAACCTGATACTCTCCCTTGAAATTATCCAGTCCGCCACCGCTGGCAAAGTGAGAGTTATCATGATTGCCTAACGACATGAAAAAAGGGAAAGCCAATCCTGCATAAGGCTGCTCGAATTTACTCTGGAAACTGTCGTCACGACTGCTGTCGACACCCGCCTCGTAAATGTTATCGCCAAGACCAATGGCAAAATCGCAGGCTTTTTGCTGGCAAAGATTTTCTATGGCATTGGCAACCTTATACTGTTTGTCACCGCCGGTTCCCATGTCACCGATCGCAATGAAGCTGACACTTTCAGCCAGAGCAAAAGACGCAGTAAACCCGCCCAAAGCAAGCGCCTTGAAAAACATTGTATTCATATTTCTTATTCCTGTTTTTTATTGTTGTTGTCCAGACACGGTATGGCATCCGCATTTCATTCCGATGACAGATTATCAGAGTCTCTCTATTCTCTGGTACTACCCATGGTAACCATCAACCTTCACACCGTCATTGCTCTGCACTATTCAGGTCTATCGCCACTCTCACTGTCACTCTCTGGGATCAAAGGAAAACCAATACATTCACTCTCCGAAAATGGCGAAAGAGCAGCCAACCAATCCCCAAAGCCAGACTTTTCAATAAAGGAATGCTTAAGAATCTGATGGTCTTTAAGGGTTCTTTTATCTTTATAGGCTTTGTCACACCGATCACACTGATAGGGCTTTTCCCTAATGTGAGTGCGCTGGTGCCTCCTGCGTATTCTGGCACAACTTGAACACCGATTCTGGTAACTCTTGAACACCCATTCTGGTAAGTCTTGAACACTGATTCTG
>NZ_BAABFL010000354.1:0-8200 GCF_039540975.1 Kistimonas scapharcae | reverse complement strand
AGGCTGGGTTACATGGCTGCGCGAACCTGCCCCATGCCAGCAAGGCTTCTCAAGCTGGCTGAGCCACAGTGGTAATCAGGAAGTAATAAGCCACTCTTCCATCATCATATGGATAGTCTGATGAAAGATAATTCCACAAAAGTTCCATTTCTTTTCTGCAAAAAACTCTTATTTCACCTGATGCTGTTCTAATTTCACGCGTCACTCTATACATTAACGTACATATATCCGCATGATATTGATTGACAACCCCATCAAGATAGCAGCGAGAAAAACCGGTGGATCGATCTTCAGAACAAACTTTACGAACCAGAGTATCAGCCGCCGCCTGAATGAAACCGTTTTTCACCCTACCAATATTCGCAAGTATGCGTATGACAAATGGGTCATCATCAATCTCTTTTTTTCCCGTCAACCGATCTTTTCGATAATCATATTCACACCATCTATCAACCCTGACTTTTTGCTCCATAAAATCCTTTATCGAACTCAGTAAACCAAGATACTCTTCATTACAACCACCCCAACCAGTATTAGCAGTATCAGTGTGAAAGGAAGAAAACAACATTTTATATTCTTCATAACAAGGTGTATATGTACAATGCTCAGGCAAATCCATCAACTTTAGTATATAAAAGCGCCCTATGGTGAAAAGTTCTCTACAGGCATCCTTTGACTGATTTTTACTAGCCCCCTCAAATCGAACAAATATACTCTGAACTTCTCCTCGGTTTTTAGGCGCCGACTTAATATTGTTTTTTATCATCAACATTTTGATATCATCAGGAAACAGCTCAATACTTTCCCGACGGAAAAACTCCATCATGACAATAGGAAAATATTTTTTAAAATAATCCGTAGAATAAATAGCTTTCCGTATATTATGCAATGTTATTGGTTTTTCGACAGATCGCGATGTCAATTTCAGAAGTTTTTCTGAAAGGATGTCTTGCTCCTCCGAATAATCCTCCACATGAGTGACCTTTACAAGACGATCATACATATATGCATAAACAGTGTCTTTTCTATCTGCTTTTATCTCGCGATAGGCCAGATACAGTGGATCAGTGAAAAACGGGGGATTTACAGCACTCATTGCCATTGGATAGCCGCCTATGTCGGTTGTTACATGATTGACGCACTTTATCACCAGAAGTTCATAACCAGTCCGACCAAAATATCACCAATGTCAACCCGTATCGAGCACCTTGTTCGGCGACAGGATTACCTGATAGTATGCGTATCACTACGGATAACACTTCGGTCACAACAGGCTGAAAGCTGGATCTCAGCCCGCCATAACAACAACATCGACACCCATAAGCCATGGGTCGTCGGTGACACAAAAACAACATACCCCACGGCAGGTCGTGTCCTGCACACTGCACGTCACAACAACAGACTGCTAGCAGCCAGACAGCGTGCGGTTACTGTCGTGGACATTGATAAACCTGACAGGGGGAACCTATGTCGATAGCCAAGAAAATCAGTCTTGCCCTTTGCACTGCCGGCCTTGCCGCCGCAGCAATGAGCGCCCAGGCCGCCGAACGCCAGTTTGTCACCATTGGCACCGGCGGTGTTACCGGTGTTTACTACCCAACCGGGGGCGCCATCTGTCGTCTGGTGAACAAAGACCGTAAGGAGCATAAAATTCGCTGTTCCGTGGAAAGCACCGGCGGCTCCATCTACAACATCAACACCATGCGTGGTGGTGAGCTGGATCTGGGCGTTGCACAGTCTGACTGGCAGTTCCACGGCCTGAATGGCACCAGTAAGTTTGAAGCCCAGGGACCGTACAGTGACCTGCGTGCCGTTTTCTCACTGCACCCTGAACCCTTCACTGTTGTTGCCCGTAAGGATTCCGGCATCAAAACCTTTGAAGACCTCAAGGGCAAGCGTGTGAATATCGGCAATCCCGGTTCCGGACAGCGCGGCACACTGGAGCAGTTGCTCAAGGAGTACAACTGGACCTTTGATGATTTCAAACTCGCTACGGAGTTGAAGTCAGCCGAACAGTCCAAGGCCCTGTGTGACAACAAGATTGACGCGTTTGTCTTTGTTGCCGGCCACCCCAGTGGTTCCATCAAGGAAGCCACCACCTCCTGTGAAACCGTGATCGTACCTGTGGAAGGTCCACAAGTGGACGCCCTGCTGGCTGACGCCCCCTACTACCGCAAAGCCACCATTCCCGGCGGCATGTACCAGGGCACACCGGATGACGTCACCACCTTTGGTGTTGCTGCTACATTCGTCAGCTCCACCAACACCTCACCTGACGTCGTCTACCAGATCGTCAAGTCTGTCTTCAGCAACTTCGATGACTTCAAGAAGCTTCACCAGGCTTTTACACACCTGAAGAAAGAAGACATGGTGTCAGAAGGTCTCTCTGCTCCTCTGCATGAAGGCGCCGAGCGTTACTTCAAGGAAGCTGGCCTGCTGTAAGGTTTGCCTTCCTCTGTCAGTCAACAACGTCTAAGTCGTTGGCTGGCAGGTTTTTCCCACCCCATGCTCGCGACCTGCATGACGGGATTTCACCAGGGAGACAGCGTCCAAAAGACGGCAATCCCTGATGCCAACCAGACAGGCTAACGAGACCATGAGCGACACCAGAACACCCGAGACTGTGCAATCCACCGCACAGCAGATTGTCGATGAAGCCGATTCCGGCGCCCGCAGACTAAGTGGACTACCCGGTACATTATTGCTGATCACCGCCCTCTGCTGGTCACTGTTTCAACTGTGGTATGCATCACCACTGCCGTTTATTTTTGACGTTTTCATCCTGAATGATACCGAGGCACGGGCAATTCACCTGGCCTTTGCCATTTTCATGGCATTCCTGGCCTGCCCGGCACTGAAACGTTCTCCCCGAAACAAAGTGCCTGCCCAGGACTGGTTGCTGGCCCTGGCTGGAGCATTCAGTGCTGCCTATATTTTTCTGTTCTACGATTCACTGGCCGAACGGGCTGGCGCCCCGATCACGGCAGACCTGATCTTTGCCACCATTGGGATTCTGTTATTGCTGGAAGCCACCCGACGGGCACTGGGACCACCCCTGATGTGTGTGGCTGCCCTGTTCCTGATCTACGTGTTCGCTGGTCAGTACATGCCGGAAGTCATTGCCCATAAAGGGGCCAGCCTTAACAAAGCCCTGTCCCATTTCTGGCTGACGACAGAAGGCGTTTTTGGCGTTGCGCTCGGCGTATCGACCAACTTTGTGTTCCTGTTTGTTTTATTTGGGGCATTGTTAGATCGTGCTGGCGCCGGTCAATATTTTATCCGCGTCGCCTTTTCACTGCTGGGACACCTGAAAGGAGGGCCTGCCAAGGCGGCCGTTGTATCATCCGGACTCAGCGGCATTATTTCCGGTTCCAGTATTGCCAACGTCGTCACCACCGGTACGTTCACTATCCCACTGATGAAACGGGTAGGCTTTACCGGCTCCAAGGCGGGCGCCATTGAGGTCGCCGCCTCAACCAACGGACAGCTGACACCACCCATCATGGGTGCCGCCGCTTTCCTGATGGTTGAGTATGTCGGGATTTCTTACCTGGAAGTCATCAAGAGCGCCATTCTGCCCGCCGCAATTTCCTACATTGCACTCTTCTATATTGTGCACCTGGAGGCCGTGAAAGCCGGAATGGAAGGCCTTCCACGTCGGAACAAGCCGAGTTTGGTGCGGTCACTGCTGTCGTTCAGCGGTACCATTTTGGGACTCTGCATCCTGAGCCTGGCGGTGTATTACGGCATTGGCTGGACCAAGACGGTCTTTGGCGACGCCGCAACCTGGATAGTGGCCACAGGGGTTCTACTCGCCTACCTGGGATTGACCTGGCTGGCTTCCCGTTCACCGGACAATCATTTTGAGCAGAACGAGACTGAAGTGCTTGAAATGCCCCCCGTTGGCCCGACAGTACTGAGCGGCCTGCACTTCCTGTTACCCATTGTCGTATTGATATGGTGTATTGCAGTAGAGCGCTTCTCACCGGGGCTGTCGGCATTCTGGGCAACCGTCTTTTTGATTGGTATTGTCGTTACACAACGCCCGCTGATTACGTTCTTCCAGGAAACCGGCTCCGTGTCAGCGGCACTCTCAGACGGTATCACTGACCTGCTTCAAGGACTGGTCAGCGGTGCACGGAACATGGTGGGAATAGGCGTAGCAACGGCCGCAGCCGGCATTGTTGTCGGCGCCGTCACGCTGACCGGTATCGGGCAGGTGATGACGGAGTTTGTCGAATTCATCGCCAACGGCAATATTCTGCTCATGCTGATTTTTACCGCCGTGATCAGTCTGCTACTGGGTATGGGATTGCCGACAACGGCCAACTATATCGTGGTCTCTACTCTGATGGCGCCGGTCATCGTCACCCTGGGCGCTCAGCATGGTCTGATCGTGCCCCTGATCGCCGTACATCTGTTCGTGTTCTATTTCGGCATTCTGGCGGATGATACGCCGCCGGTCGGACTGGCAGCATTTGCCGCAGCAGCGATTGCCAAAAGTGACCCGATCCGTACCGGTATCCAGGGCTTTACCTACGACATCCGCACAGCCATTCTGCCGTTCATGTTTATTTTCAACACGGAATTGCTGCTGATCGGTATTACCAGTGTCGGACACCTGATCCTGGTGGTAACAAGCGCATTGGCCGCAATGCTGGTCTTTGCCACGGCAACACAGGGTTACTGGTTAACCCGAACCCGTTGGTATGAAACGATTCTCCTTCTGGTGATAGCCTTTGTCCTCTTCCGCCCAGGCTTTATCTGGGACCGGTTCTGGCCAGAACGTATAGACCTGCCAGGGACTGCACTGTATCAACAGCTGGAAACACTGCCAGACAACAGCGATATTCGTTTACGGGTTGCTGGTGAAACACTGGAAGGGAAAGCCGTTGAAAAAACGATTCTTCTCCCAACGGGAAGCGGTTCTGTCGATGAACGGCTATCAGCCATGGGCCTGGAACTGGTTGAAGACGGCAACAGCCTGTTAGTTGATAACATTGAATTCGGTTCCGCCGCTGAAAAAGCCGGGTTGGATTTTGACTGGCAAATTCAGCATGTAGAAACCGAAAATACGGCACGCCCTGCCAAGCAATGGCTGTATTTACCCACATTGTTATTACTGGCAGTGCTTTATCTGGGACAGCGTCGCCGTCGTGATCAAAACCGTCCGATGCACAACTCAACGGAAACGGTAACGACCTGACCTGAAAAGCCATCAGGGTATAGCCTTACCCTGATGGTTTGCTGCTTTATCCAGTCAATACAAAATGCATCGGCAATTGATACAGGCTGGTATCAGGATTCAAACAACTCCAGCTGTGCTTGAGCTTCCGGCGGTTTCAAATCATGAAGCCTGAAACCAACGCCTAGTAACCTGACCGGCTTTTTTCTACGCTCCCAGGCCTTGGTTGCCAGCTTGATAAAATAATCCGGTGAATAGAGTTCTTTTTCACTCAGTGCACAGAGCTCTTCCAGTGTCGTCTGGGTAAAGTCATTGAATTTGATTTTCACGAACCGTTTTGAGACCGCATATTCCCGCTGGATTTTTTCATAGCGTCGTCTCAGCTCATCAAGCAGATCCGGTATCTGAAGTTGTACAGCTTTAATATCTGGCAGATCATGATCGTATGTGTTTTCAACCGATATCGATTTACGGCGCCAACTCACTTCAACGGGACGCTGATCAATCCCACGGGCCAATTCATACAGTCGTGAACCAAAGGTGCCAAAATACTGCGTCATATCCACCAGTGAAAACTGCCGCAAGTCTTCACAGGTTTCTACCCCCATCCGCTTAAGGCGGGCGGCGGTTGCCTTACCTACCCCATGCAGCTTGCGCACGGGTAACTGCCGGACAAAATCATCGATTTGATCCGGGGTGACCACACAAAGCCCATCCGGCTTATTCCAGTCGCTGGCAACCTTTGCCAGGAACTTATTAGATGCCACACCGGCTGAAACCGTGATACGGGTTGCTTCCTTGACCCGTGCCCGTATTTCACGGGCAATCAGAGTACCGCTGCCATGACACTTATCGCACTCCGTCACATCCAGATAAGCCTCATCCAATGACAGCGGCTCAATCAGGTCAGTGTAATCTGCGAAGATCCGGTGAATCTCTCGGGAGACAGCTTTGTAGAGGTCAAAGCGCGGTTTAAGAATAATCAGGTCTGGGCAAAGCTTGCGGGCGTAGGCTGACGCCATGGCCGAATGGATGCCAAAAGCCCGGGCTTCATAATTGCAGGTCGCGATCACACCACGCTGATCCGGCATGCCGCCCACCGCAACCGGACGCCCCCGGAGGTCGGGATTTTCCCGTATTTCAACCGATGCGTAAAAACAGTCACAATCGACATGGATGATTTTTCGTCCGGTATCCTGCATAAACGGTCAGCTGTTTTATCACTCACTCAGGCCATTCTATCACCCGTTACCTGAATAAATGTACAGGCTTATACGAATAAGCTTGCTCCCGTCAGGTTTCCTATTTTTTCCCATTGAACAGAGAACGCTAAGGCACACTTCCATGCGCTTGACGATTTTTGACACGCCGGTCATCAGCCACCTGATGGTATTCATTGCCTGGCTGGGCATGAAACTGGCCGGCTGGAAAACGGAAGGGGAAAAACCCGCCATGAGCCGTTATGTGCTCATCGGCGCGCCGCATACCAGCAACTGGGATTTTCTGCTGTTCATGGCCATTGCCCTGCGCTTTCGCATCAAGCTGTACTGGCTGGGCAAGGCCTCACTGTTCCGCGGCCCCATGGGACCGATTATGCGCTGGCTGGGCGGTATCCCGGTGTATCGTGACCGTAACTGCAACCTGGTGTGCCAAACGGTTGCCGCATTCCGCCGCTATCCCCGGCTGGTACTGGCCCTGAGCCCTGAAGGCACCCGCAGCTATGTCAGTGAGTGGAAAACCGGCTTCTACCATATCGCCCGGAAAGCCGGAGTGCCGATCCTGCCCGGTTACCTGGATGCCCGCACCAAGACCGTCGGGCTCGGCCAACCCATTCGCCCCACAGGCAATATTACCAAGGATATGGCCTGTATCCGCCAGTTCTACTCTGCCTTTACCGGCATCCGGCCCGAAGGCGCCAACCCGGCTTCCACACCCCTTCATCCTGAGAATGATCCTGCCTGAACCAACCATTCGGCTATATTAGCAATAAAGGAAGGAACCACTCACCGCCAGATCGCTGATGAATTGACGGGCACCGGTCCCGGTGGCAATCTGACAACGCGTACAGGAATGGAAGACACCATGGCCCATACGATCATCATTGCCGAAGACCACCCGTTGTTTCGTACCGCGCTGCAGTCAGCCTTGAACCAGGTGCTGGATGATGTCCGGATCATTGAGACCGATACGATCGCCGCCCTGCAACAGGCGTTGGAGGACACTCCGAATCCGGACTTGGTTCTTCTAGACTTCCATATTCCCGGCGCCCATGGCTTCTCGGCCCTGATGTTCCTGACTGGCCACTATCCTGATGTGCCGGTTCTGGTTATCTCCGCCCGGGAAGAAGAGACCATTATCCTGAGGGCCATAGGCTATGGCGCCTCTGGCTTTATCCCCAAGTCAACACCGCTGGATGCCATGAAAACTGCTATCCAGCAGGTGCTTGACGGTAATATCTGGGCACCAGCCAACATCGATCTGAACCGGGATACTGACCGGATCAGCAGTGAGATGGAGGAGAAGATCGCGTCTCTGACGCCACAACAGTTCCGGGTACTGGGAATGATCAGTGAAGGGATGCTGAACAAACAGATTGCGTTTGACCTGAATGTTTCTGAAGCCACGATCAAGGCTCACGTCACCGCTATTTTTAAGAAGCTGGGCGTCCGCAACCGTACCCAGGCCGTGATTGCACTGCAGCAGCTGGAAGTGGATTATGAGGATAGTCAAAACAATCAAGCGACAGCCCCTACCACTTCAGATGATAACGCTACACCTGATTTATAATCATCACCCTAAAAGCAATCTTTTAGTTTGCTTGAAAACCGGTTATCACCACACAACCGGTTTTCAAGCACGGATTTCCGGAAGTCATCGATTCAACGGTCAACACAAAAGTGTTCGTATTACTGCCTCCAACTAATGTAACAACTCGTAAGTACTCAAAAACTCCTGTGCAGACCACATGGCAGCCAGCATGAGGCGTATTCGATAATATTTGCCAGTCTCGGAATT